>NZ_JBFRDQ010000043.1:0-71190 GCF_052113865.1 Allobosea sp. TAB14
TGATGATGGCGAGCCGCACCGGAAATCAGGATCAGCCGACGAGCCGCTCATTCGGGCGRTCGGYGCCCCACATCTTYTCSAGATTGTAGAACTGGCGCACTTCCGGCCGGAAGACATGGACGATGAKATCGCCSGTATCGATCAGCACCCAGTCGCAAGCCGGCATGCCCTCGACCTTCGGCGTGGGCAGTCCGGAGCCCTTGAGGGCTTCGATCAGGGCCTCGCTGATGGCGGCGACATGGCGATTGACGTTGCCCGAGGCGATAATCATCGCGTCGGCCAGCGACGTCTTACCAACGAGGTCGATCACCGTGATGTCCTCGGCCTTCATGTCTTCGAGGACACGTTGCGCAAGGGCGATGCTATCGGCGGAGGGGTTGTCCGCAACAGCAGCCTGGGGAAGCGGCTTCGGCTCGGCTTCACCAAGGGTTTGACGGTTCAGTGACGTATCCTCTCGATCTCGACGCGCTCTCGGCGCGACGCAGGTAAAATAAGCCGGATAGGTCCGGAGTTCAATCGCGTCCGGCCTGTCGGCGCAGCTTGGTCGAGGACAGGTCCGAACGGCGGCCATGCAGGAACACCCAGGCGGGCGGGTGTATCCGTGCCAGCGCCGCGCCCTCGCTTTCGGGAATGCGCCAGCGCGACATCCAGTTGGCGGCCGGCGAGGCGATGGCGCTGTGGGTCGAGCCCGGCCGGTCGACCACGGCGATCGGCATCATCCGGGCGATGGCGCGCCACTCGTTCCAGCGGTGGAAGCTGGCGAGATTGTCGGAGCCCATGATCCAGACGAAGCGGACGCCGGGGCAGCGCCGCTTCAGGGCGCGCAGCGTGTCGGCGGTGTAGCGGGTGCGCAGCCGTGCCTCGATGCCGGTGACATGGATGCGGGCATGGTCGGCGAGCTTGCGGCCGAAGCGGATGCGCTCGGCCAGCGAGGGGAGGTTGCTGTTGTTCTTCAGCGGGTTGCCGGGGGTGACGAGCCACCAGATCCGGTCGAGCTGGAGCCGCTGCAGCGCTGTCACGCTGGCCATGCGATGGCCGTCATGGGCGGGGTTGAAGGTGCCGCCGAACAGGCCGATGCGCAGGCCCGGCGCGAAGGGCGGCAGCCGCAGATGTTCCATTGTGGCGATCGGCTGGGATGTCACGAGAGCGCTTGCGTCAAGGCCGGGTCTGGCCGCAGCCATGGACGCGGTATTTGAAGGAGCAGAGCTGCTCGACGCCGACCGGTCCGCGCGCATGCATCCGCCCCGTCGCAATGCCGATCTCGGCGCCGAAGCCGAATTCGCCGCCATCGGCGAATTGGGTCGAGGCGTTGTGGATTACGATGGCGGAATCGACCTCGGCGAGGAAGCGGGCGGCCGCCTCCGCATCGGCCGTGACGATGGCGTCGGTGTGGTGCGAGCCGTAGCGCTCGATATGGTTGATCGCCGCGTCGAGSCCGGGGACACGTTTCACCGCGATGATGCGGTCGAGATACTCGGTCGCCCAATCCTCCTCCGTCGCGGCGGTGACGCGGGCATCGAGGCCTTGCGTCGCCGCGTCGCCGCGCACCGCGCAGCCGGCATCGAGCAGGGCAGCGACAAGCGGCGCGAGATGGGTCGCGGCGCAGGCTTCGTCGACCAGCAAGGTCTCGGCCGCGCCGCAGACGCCGGTGCGGCGCAATTTGGCGTTGAGCAGGATGTCGCGCGCCATGGCGAGATCGGCGGCGCCATGGACATAGACATGGCAGTTGCCGTCGAGATGGGCGAAGACCGGCACGCGCGCCTCGCTCTGCACGCGGGCGACGAGGCTTTTCCCCCCGCGCGGGACGACGACATCGACAGTGCCGCTGAGCCCCGAGAGGATTTCGCCGACGGCGGCGCGGTCGCGCGTCGGCACGAGCTGGATGGCGTCGCCGGGCAGGCCGGCCGCCTCCAGACCTTCGCGCATGGCGGCGGCGATCTCGGTGGAGGAGCGGAAGGAATCGGAGCCGGCACGCAGGATCGCGGCATTGCCGCTCTTCAGGCAGAGCGCGCCGGCATCGGCGGTGACGTTGGGGCGGCTCTCGAAGATCACGGCGATGACGCCGAGCGGGGTCGCGACGCGCTCGAAGCGCAGGCCGTTCGGCTGCGTCCATTCCGCCAGCACGCGGCCGAGCGGATCGGCCAGCCCGGCGACCTCGGCGACGGCGTCGGCGATGGCTGCGAGCCGCTTCTCGTCGAGGGCAAGGCGATCCATGAAGCTGGCGCTCAGGCCGGCCGCCTTGCCGTCGGCCAGGTCCTGCGCATTGGCGGCCAGGATGCGGGCGCTGCGGGCGCGCAGCGCCTCGGCCATGGCGAGGAGGGCGGCATTGCGCCGGTCGGCGGAGCTGAGCGCGACCTTGCGCGCGGCGGCGCGGGCGCGCCGCCCGACCTCCTGCATGACTTGGCCGACTTGCCTGTCGGCCTCGCCCGTCGCGATGATGCGCAGCGCGCTGTCGCTCGTCATCCTGTCCCGCCCAAAATATGCATCCGGCTTTGTATTTAGCTCAGACCGAGCGCCATGTCGTCCCGGTGGATCATCTCGGCCCGGCCGGGATAGCCCAGCACCGTCTCGATGTCGCGCGAGGCCTTGCCGAGCACGAGCGCGGCTTCCGACGCATCATAGGCGACGAGGCCGCGGCCGAGCACCTGGCCGGCAGGGTCGCGGATCAGCACGGCGTCGCCGCGCGAGAATTCGCCCTCGATGCGGCTGACGCCGACCGGCAGCAGGCTCGCCCCGCCGCGCAGAGCCCGGGCTGCGCCGGCATCGACATGCAGCGTGCCGCGCGGCTCGAGCGAGCCGGCGATCCAGGTCTTGCGCGCGGTCGCGGGTGTGGAGGCGGTGAGGAACCAGGTGCAGCGCCCCCCGGCGGCGATGGCGGCGAGGGGATTCTTGGCCCGCCCGTCGGCGATCAGCATATGCGTGCCGCCGGCCGCCGCGATCTTGCCGGCCTCGATCTTGGTGCGCATGCCGCCGCGCGAGAGCTCGGAAGCCGCGCCGCCGGCCATGGCGTCGATCTCGGGCGTGATGCGCTCGACCACCGGGATGTGCCGCGCCTCGGGGTCCTTGGCGGGCGGGGCGGTGTAGAGCCCGTCGATGTCGGAGAACAGCACGAGCAGGTCGGCGCCGGCCATGGTCGCGACCCGCGCGGCGAGCCGGTCATTGTCGCCGTAGCGGATCTCGGTGGTGGCGACGGTGTCGTTCTCGTTGATGACGGGGATGGCGCGCAGGTCGAGCAGGCGCCCGAGCGTCGCGCGCGCGTTGAGATAGCGGCGGCGCTGCTCGGTGTCGGCCAGCGTCAGCAGGATCTGGCCGGCGGTCAGGCCATGGGCGCCGAGCGCCTCGGCCCAATTGCGGGCGAGGGCGATCTGGCCGACCGCCGCCGCCGCCTGGCTCTCCTCCAGCCGCAAGGGGCCGGAGGGCAGGCCGAGCACGGTGCGCCCGAGCGCGATCGCGCCAGAGGAGACGACGAGGATGTCGGCGCCGCGCTGGTGGAGATCGGCGAGGTCTTCTGCGAGCGCGGCCAGCCAGGCATGGCGCAGGCGGCCGCGGCTCCGGTCGACCAGCAGGCTGGAGCCGACCTTCACGACGATGCGGCGAAACTGGGCGAGGGTGGGCGTGTTCACGGGTGCGGAACCGATTGCGGCGACGTTCATGCCTGTTTGGGGAAAACCGCGCGGATGTAAAGCGTTGGCGCCGTGAGGACGGGCAGGCGGGGGACGCATCGGCGGCCGCCGAAGTTGACAATGAGGGCCAGCGCACCCATATCGGGGCTCGCTTCGGTTGCACTCGCCGCGTTTTCAGCGCCTCTGCGACTTTTCCGTCACTCCGGACTGCTTCTGGCCGCCGCCTTTCGCGACGGCACATCGCGTCCATTCCCAACAGGAGGCCGCAATGCAAGTTCTCGTCCGGGACAACAATGTCGATCAGGCCCTGCGCGTACTGAAGAAGAAGATGCAGCGCGAGGGCGTTTTCCGCGAGATGAAGCGCCGTTCCGCTTACGAGAAGCCCTCCGAGCGGCGCGTGCGCGAGAAGGCCGATGCCATCCGCCGCGCCCGCAAGCTCGCCCGCAAGCAGGCCCAGCGCGAGGGTCTGATCGCCGCGCCGAAGCCCAAGCCGCGTCCGGTCCGCGCTGGAAGCGCACCGGCTCCGCGCTGATTTCGATACCAATTCACCGCAATCTGGATTATTGCGCCCGCGCAGGCTGCAGATAGCCCGTGACAACCCGAGAGAAGACCACCCTTGAAGAACCCGAACGACCGCAGCTTCACTGACCGTCAGGCCAACTCCGCCAAAGCCAAGCAGGCGCTCCTCGAGCGTTTCAAGGCGCGGCCAAAGGCCGATGACCCGGTCATGATGCAGCGACGCGAAGAGCGGGAAGCCATCGCGCAGGCCCGCGCCGAGCGCGAGGCGGAGAAGGCCAGGCTTCGCGCCGAGAAGGAACGGCTGGAGGCGATCGAGCGCGAGCGCATCGCGGAAGAGAAGCGCCAGCAGGAAATCGCCCGCGAGGCCGCCCGCAAGGCAGAGCAGGCCAAGCGCGATGCAGAGCGTCCCCGCAAGGTGCTGCTCGAAGCCGTGCAGTACATGCAGATGCGCTCGGCCGGCAAGCGCCGCTGAGACATCGAGCAGGTCGCCGCGCATGTCCCGACGGGACATGGAGCGAGCGAGAGGATCTGGGGCGCCGCGGGCGCCCCTTTTCATGTCCGCCTCACCTCGTCCGAAGGCCGGCCCGCATTCCCTCTGCGATCATGGCCAAAAGGTGACCGAAGCCGTTCGGCGTGCTATCGGCAAAACCGGCCGTGCAGATTAATCTGCTGGCGTTTTGAACCTTCCTCCCGCTCGCCGCGACGAATGGATGCGAGCCGGGATGCCTGGCCTTCGAGGGGCAATGCATACGGAATCGGACGAGGATCTCGTCAAGCGGATCGCTTCCGGCGACCGGCTCGCAATGAAGGTGCTGTTTTCGCGGCATCAGGTGCGGGTCTACCGTTTCGTGCTGCGGCTCGTCCGCGACGAGACGCTTGCCGAGGATGTGATCAGTGACGTGTTCATGGATCTCTGGCGACAGGCGGATCGCTTCGAGGCTCGCGCCTCGGTCGCGACCTGGCTGCTCGCCATTGCCCGCAACAAGGCCTGGTCGCTCCTGCGCAAGCGCCGCGACGCCGAGCTCGACGAGGATTACGCCAACACGATCGAGGACGAATCCGACGGCCCCGAGGTCGTCCTGCAGAAGCAGGACAAGGGTCTCGCCATCCGCGCCTGTCTCGAGCGGCTCTCGGCCGAGCATCGCGAGGTCGTCGACCTCGTCTATTATCACGAGACCTCCGTCGAGGAGGTCGCGCGGATCGTCGGGATCCCTGAGAACACGGTCAAGACCCGGCTGTTCCATGCCCGCAAGAAGCTGGGCGACATGCTCAAGGCCGCCGGCATCGACCGTGGCTGGCCGTGACACGAAGCGATTGGTGAAGTGCGGCAAGGCCGCTGCAGGAGTGGCGTCATGACCGACAGCATCGCAAGCGATCCGAAGCGCCGCGAGCTCGAAGAGCTGCTGCCCTTCTACGCCAATGGCCGCATTGCCGCGGCGGACAAGGCCCGCATCGAGGCGGCGCTCGCGACCGACGCCGAGCTCGCCGCCCGGCTCGAGATCATCCGCGACGACATGGCCGAGACGGTGCTGCTCAACGAGCATCTCGGCGCGCCGTCGCCGCGGGTCCTGGAGACGCTGATGGCCGGTATCGAGGCCGAGCCCCGGCAGATGCCGCTGCTGACCCGTGCCAAGGGCGGCTTCCTCGGCTGGCTCGGCGGCCTGCTGGCGTCCCAGCCGCCGCGCCGGCTGGCCTATGCCAGCGCCGCGGCCGTCGCGCTGATCGCGATCCAGGCCGTCGCCATCGGCGGGCTGGCGCTGCGCGACGCCGGCGCCGGGTTCCAGACCGCGTCCGCTCCCGGCACGCGGGCTTCGGAGCGCTATGTGCTGCTGAGCTTCGCGCCCGATGCGAAAGCCGGCGACATCGCCTCCTTCTTCAAGCGCTTCGATGCCTCGGTGGTCGATGGGCCGCGCGCCAACGGCTTCTTCAAGGTGCGGGTCGGCGACGCCTCGCTTTCGCCCGCCCAGGTCGATGCGATTGCCGCGCGGATGAAGGCGGAGAGTGGTATCGTCAGCTTCGTGGCGGCGACACCGTGACGAAGGCTTCCGGCGCGGCGGCGGCATGCCGCGGTTCCCTCGGGTGAGGCAGGAGGATCAGGCCATGCTCCCGACCCTTCCCACGCGACGTTTCCGGCGCCTGCGACGCCTCGCGGGCGCGGGGCTTTTCGCGTTCGCCCTCTTGCCGGCGCTTGCCCTGGCCCAGTCGCCGTCGTCCGGCCCGTCCCGGCCGCAGGGCGAGACGACACGGCGCGCCGTGGCGCCGGGCGGCCAGCCGCCTTCGTCCGCGACCTCGCCCAGCCGCTCGATGCAGGTGCCGCCCGGCCTGTGGGCTCAGCCGCGCCAGGCGCGCAGCCTGGTTCCGGCGCAGGACGAGAACCGCTTCGTGCCCGACGAGGTGCTGTTCGAGCTCGCGCCCAATGCCGATGCCGATACGGTGCTGCATCGCTATGGCGCGACGGTGATCGCCCGGCAGCGCTTCGAGCTCGCGGGCGTGACGATCATCCGCGCCAGGCTCGAGGCGGGGCGCGACCTGCGCGCCGTGCTGACGCAGAWGGGCGATGACGACGCCATCGCCGGAGCGCAGCCGAACTTCCTGTTCGAGCTGCAGGAGGATGCGCCCAAGCCGCTCTCCGGCCTTCCGACCGGGGCGAGCACCGCCTCCAGCGATGCGCGCAGTCAGTCGACCCTGCCGACGCTGCGGCTTTCCGATCCCACGCCCGCGGCCCGTGCGCCGGGGACGATGCGCCGGGTGCTGCCGCCGCAATATGTCATCGGCAAGCTGCATCTCTCCGAGGCGCACAAGCTGGCGCAGGGCCGTGGCGTGCGCGTCGCGCTGATCGATTCCGGCGTCGACATGGACCATCCGGAGCTACGCGGTTCGGTCGCCGGCTATCTCGACGCGGTCGACGGGCTGGCCACGCCGCATGCCCATGGCACCTCGATGGCGACGGCCATGGTCGCGCATGGCGAGCTGGAAGGCATGGCGCCGGCGGCGCGGCTGCTCGTCGGGCGGGCCTTCGGCGGCCCGCAGACGAATTCGGCCAATGGCAAGTCGTTCCAGATCCTGACCGCGCTCGACTGGGTGGCGCAGCAGCGGGCCAAGATCATCAATCTCTCCTTCGCCGGCCCGCAGGACCGCCTGCTGTCCCAGGCGCTGGTCGGCGCGAAGGAGCGTGGGCTGATCGTGGTGGCCGCGGCCGGCAATGGCGGGCCGAAATCCGGCCCGCTCTATCCCGGCGCCGACCCGAACGTCATCGCGGTGACGGCGACCGATGCCGACGACAAGCTGTTTCCCGATGCCAATCGCGGAGGCTACATCGCCGTGGCCGCGCCCGGCGTCGACGTGCTGACGGCGGAGCCCGGCGGGCGCTACGTCTTCTCCTCGGGCACCTCGATCGCGACGGCGCATGTCTCCGGGCTTGTCGCTCTGCTGGTCGAGAAGCAGCCCGATCTCGACCTCGCCAGCGCCCGCAAGATCCTTGCCGACAGCGCCGTCGACCTCGGCGCGAAGGGGCGCGACCCCCTCTTCGGCGCCGGCCGCGTCGATGCCGAGGCGGCCGTGGCGCGGGTTCTGCCGGTCGCGACAGCGAGGCCCTGAGCGGCCCGCGCTCTTGACCTTGGCCGCCGCATCGGCCTGATGGCGCGATGCCGCGCCCGAAACTTCTTTTCGTTGCCACCGAGGACTGGTTCTTCGCCTCGCATTTCCTGCCGATGGCGCGGGCGGCGCGCGAGATGGGCCTCGACGTCGCGGTCATCGCCCGCGAGCGCAACCACCGGCGCGTGATCGAGGCGGCAGGGGCGCGATTGATCGCGCTGGAAGCGGAGCGGCGCAGCCTCGATCCGCGCGCGCTGTTCAGGCAGGTCACGGCGCTGAAGCGGATCATCGCGGCCGAGAAGCCGGACATCCTGCACTGCATTGCATTGAAGCCGATCGCGCTGGCCGGCCTTGCCGGCAAGCTCGCCGGCATCGAGCGACGCGTCTATGCGCTGACCGGGCTCGGCTTCCTCGGCGCGAAGCAGGGCCTGCTCGCAGCGCTGGCGCGGTTTGCCGCGGTGAGCTGGCTGCGCGGCGCGATCGACGGCAGGCAGGTGCGCTTCCTGTTCGAGAATCCGGACGACCCCGTCACGCTCGGGCTCGATCCGCAGGATGCCGCCAAGGTCGCGATCGTCGGCGGGGCCGGCGTCGATCCGCTGATCCTGATGCCGTCGCCGATGCCGGCGGCGCCGCCCTTCAAGGTCGCGATCGTGGCCCGGATGCTGTGGTCGAAGGGCGTCGATCTCGCGGTCGAGGCGATCAGGCTGGCGCGGGCGGAGGGGGTGAAGGTCACGCTCACCATCCATGGCGCGCCCGACCCCTCGAACCCGAAGGCGATCCCCGAGGCGACGCTGAAGGAATGGACGGCGCGGCCGGGCATCGTCTGGGCCGGGCCGACGCGCGACATCGAAGGCGTCTGGAAGGCGCATCATCTCTGCATCATGCCGTCGCGCGGCGGCGAGGGCCTGCCGCGCACCATCCTGGAGGCCGCTGCCTGCGGCCGCCCGATCCTGACGACCGACGTGCCGGGCTGCCGCAGCTTCGTGCGCGAGGGGCGGGACGGCATGGTCGTGCCGCCGGACGATGCCGCAGCGCTGGCCAAAGCGCTTCTCGTCTTCGCCCGGGCGCCGGGGGGGGCGGAGCGGATGGGCGCCAATGCGCGCGCGCGCCTGCTCGACGGCCATACCGAGCGCGACGTGATGAACGCGGTGAAGGCGCTCTATCGCGGCCTGCTGGCGCAGCCCACGACGGATGTGGCGGCATGAACGCGCTGGCGAGCGAGCCGGATCGCACCGCCTTCATCCGTGCCCATACGCGGCTCCTGCCGGTGCCCTATGCGCCGGAGATCGCGCTGCATGTCGCCGAGGAAGCGACCGAACTCTGGCAGAAGACCGAGGATGAGCTCGCCGTGATCGGCCTGCCGCCGCCGTTCTGGGCCTTCGCCTGGGCCGGCGGGCAGGCGCTGGCGCGCTATCTGCTTGACCATCGGGAGATCGTCGCCGGCCGGCGCATGCTCGATTTCGCCTCGGGTTCGGGGCTCGTCGCCATCGCGGCGAGGAAGGCGGGCGCGGCCAGCGTCGAAGCCTGCGACATCGACGCCTTCGCGGCGACTGCGATTGGTCTCAATGCGCAGGCGAACGGCGTCGCGGTGACGGCGCGGCTCGAAGATCTGATCGGCCATGACGAGGGCTGGGAGGTGATCTGCGCCGGTGACGTCTGCTATGAGCGCGCCATGGCGGAAGCCGTGATCGGCTGGCTCGGCGCGCTGGTGCAGCGGGGGGCGACGGTGCTGATCGGCGATCCCGGCCGCTCCTATCTGCCGAAGGACCGGCTCGAGTCCATCGCCAGTTACGAGGTGCCGGTGACGCGCGCGCTGGAAGATACCGAGATCAAGCGCAGCTCGGTCTGGCGGTTGAAGAGCTGAACGGGTCTTGCCGAAGGCAGGCCCTCGGAGCCAGGCTGCGAAGCGATCCGGTATCGTCGGGCGCTACCGTCCCCTGCATGGCTTCGCTGCGCTCGCAATGACGGCCGGGATCAGCCGCCATGCTTCTCCAGGAACGCCTCGACGGGCAGATGGCGGAAATCGTCCAGCGCCACGCGCAGGCGGACATGCTCCCAGTCCCACCAGGCCAGTTCCTGCAGCCTCCGCGCGACATCCTCGGAAAAGCGCCGCCGGATCGGGCGGGCCGGATTGCCGGCGACGATGGTGTAGGCCGGCACATCCTTGGTGACGACGGCGCCGCCGGCGACGACCGCGCCGGTGCCGATGCTGCGGCCGGCGAGCACGATCGCGCCATGGCCGATCCAGACATCGTGGCCGATGGTGACGGCATGCGCCCGGCGCCAGTCGAAGAAGGCGGCATCGTCCTGCGCATCCTCGAAATAGGCGGAAGCGCGATAGGTGAAGTGCGACTGGCTCGCCCGGTGCATCGGATGGTTGCCGGGATTGATCCGCGTCATTGCGGCGATCGAGCAGAATTTTCCGATCGTCGTGTAAATGACATTCGCGTCGTTCACGACATAGGAGTAATCACCCAATGTCGACTCGGCGAAGACGGTGCGGGCGCCGATTTCGGTGTAGCGTCCCAGCGTCGCCTGCCTGACCTGGGCGGTCGGGTCGATCACAGGTTCCAGTCCGAGCTTCTTTCCGGCCATGTCCTTATCCTTTCCTGATGTCGCTGTTTCCGCTCCGCTTGCCGGAGCGCTGGTTCTGGTCGTCGGGCCTTCGGGCGCCGGCAAGGACACGCTGATGGATGCGGCGCGGGCCGAGCTCGCCGGGGACGAGGCCTTCCATTTCGCGCGGCGATTGATCACCCGCCCGGCCATGGCCGGTGCCGAGGACCATGATTCCTGCGACGAGGCCGCCTTCGCGGCGGCCGAGGCGAAGGGCGATCTCGCCTTGAGCTGGCGCGCCCATGGCTTGAGCTACGGCATTCCGGCAGCCGAGCTTGCGGGGCTCGCAAAGGGCGACGTCGTCATCGCGAACATCTCGCGCGGGGCCATTCCCGCGGCGGAGAGGCTGGCCGAGCGGGTGCTGGCGATCAACATCACCGCGCCGGTCGCGGTGCTGGCGAAGCGCCTGGCGGCGCGCGGGCGCGAGAGCGAGGCGGATATCGCGGCGCGGCTCGCACGCGAGGCGCCGCTCAAGACGCAGCGTGCCCAGACCGTCACCATCATGAACGACCGCAGCATCGCCGAGGCGAGCGCCGAACTGCTGGCGGTCCTGCGCGCGCTCGGGCCGCGGCGGGGCTGAGCTCGACATACCGCGTCTCCCGCCGCCGCCATGCTCGGGCTCGACCCGAGCATCCCTGGCGGGAGATTCTCGGGTCTGCGCTTCGCTTCGCCCGAGAATGACGAGGCGGTTTCGACGCAAGGACCTCTACCCCAGCCGGTAGGAATCGAGCAGGCGGAAGCGGGCGCCGCGATGGTCCTGCCTGAACAGTGCGAAGCGGTCGAGCGCGACCGGGCCGGCGACAGCGGCGGCATAGGCGTCCTTCAGCGCGGATTTCACCGGCGCCGTCTTCTCCGGCGGCAGCGAGCCGGTCAGCGTCATGTGGAAGCGGAAGGCGTCGCCGACATAAGGATAGCCATAGGCTTCGAGATAGGCGCTCTGGGCCGGCGTCATCGGGCTCTTGAGGCGCCGGGCGCGGTCGGCCTCGCTCAGCGGCGCGCGAAAGGGCTCGAAAGCCTGCACCAGCGCGAAGGCGAAACGCTGCAAGGCCTCGTTCGGCTCGGGCGTCAGCGCGATGAAGGAGCCGAGCGCATTGACGTTCAAGCCCGCGAGCGGCACGCCGTCGAGGCCCGCGGCATAGTTGCGGGCGAAGGCGCGCAGATGTTCCTCGGTCCGGCCGCCGGCCAGTTCGAAGGGCGCCTTCAGCGTGGCGTGGAAGCCGTAGCGGCGCGGCTCCTCGGTCAAGGCCGGCCATTCCCCGGGGTCGCAACCCGAGGGAACGGCGAAAGGGATATCCTCGCCCGTCAGCGCGTCATAGCCCAGCACCGACGAGCCGAAGCGCCAGAGGGCGCTGTCGGCGGCCGGAGCGTAGTAGACGGCGTAGCGAGGCTTGCTCAAAATGCGCGCTCGCCCTGCGACCAGACGGCGGCGAGGACCGGCGTGTCGCCGAGCACCTTGAAGCGCACGAGATCGGCGCGCAGGCCGGTCTTGAGATGGCCGCGATCCCTGAGGCCGAGGATGTCGGCGACCTTCCAGGTCACCATGCCCATSGCKTCSGGCAGCGCGATGCCGTGGCCGGCGTTGAGCTTGACGACCGCCTGCAGCAGGCTCGCCGGCACGTAATCCGAGGAGAGGCCGTCGAGCAGGCCCTTCTCGGCGAGCTCGGAGACCGAGACACCGCCGGAATGCGAGCCGCCGCGCACGACGTTCGGCGCGCCCGCCACCGTGGCGAGGCCGGCCTGCTTGGCGGCTGCCGCCGCCTCGATCGTGGTCGGGAATTCCGAGATCACGGCGCCGGAGGCGATGCCTTCCTCGACATGCTCCGGAATGGTGTCGTCATGGGTGGCGAGCGGGATGCCGCGCGCGCGGAAGATGTCGACGACCGCCTGCCAGTTCTTGGCGACGTTGGCGGCGCCCTCGCGCTGCCGGACCTCGACGTCTTCCTCGAACTCCGCGACCGTCTTGCCGTTGCCGACGGCATAGGTCTTGAGATGCTCGAGGTTGCGCCACTGGCGCTGGCCCGGCGTGTGGTCCATCAGCGACACCAGCTGGACGAGCTCGTCGTCCTGATAAGGCTCGATGTCCTTGAGAAGGTCCGGGCTCGTCAGTTCGCAGCGCATATGGATGCGGTGGTCGATGCGAAAGACGTTCTCGCGCTTGCCATAGGCGAGCGACTTCATCACGTCGGCGAAGATGTCCTTGCGGTARTCCTTGGCSGAGAAGGGCGTGCCGGCGCAGACGGCGTCGTAGACGGTGGTGACGCCGGCCGCGGCCATCTGCGCGTCATGGACGAGCGCTG
This sequence comes from Allobosea sp. TAB14, assembly GCF_052113865.1. Taxonomy (NCBI): domain Bacteria; kingdom Pseudomonadati; phylum Pseudomonadota; class Alphaproteobacteria; order Hyphomicrobiales; family Alloboseaceae; genus Allobosea; species Allobosea sp. TAB14. The sequence goes on from NZ_JBFRDQ010000043.1 coordinate 12,647, forward strand.
CCGCGAGCCCGTTCGGCCAGAAGACCTTCGGGCGCGGCATGAAATGCTTTTCCATGTTGTCGGTGTGCATCTCGACGAGGCCGGGCGCGACATAGTCGCCGCCGACATCGATGGCGCCCGGCAAGGACGATTTGCCCTGGTCGACCGCCGTGATGCCGTTCGCATCGAAGGCGATGGTGCCGGTGACGACCTCGTTCTCGAGAATGAGTTTGGCGTTGGTGAGAACGGTTTGCATCGTCAGGCCTTCCGGAAAGCGGTGATGTCGAGATAGCGCGTCGCGACGCGTTCGCGAACCGCCTCGTCATGGAAAATGCCGACGATCGCGGAGCCGGCGGCGCGAGCCTCGGCGATGAGCTCGACGACGACGTCGCGATTGGCGGCATCGAGCGAGGCGGTCGGCTCGTCGATCAGCATGATCGCCGAGGGGTCGACGAAGGAGCGGGCGATGTTGACGCGCTGCTGTTCGCCGCCGGAGAAGGTGGCGGGCGCGAGGTTCCAGAGCCGCTCGGGCAGGTTGAGCCGGGCGAGCATGGCCTTGGCGCGCTCGGTCGCGGTTTCCGGTGAGGCGCCGCGCGCCAGCAGCGGGTCGCGCACGATATCGAGCGTCGAGACGCGCGGGATCACGCGCAGGAACTGCGAGACGAAGCCGAGCGTGCGGCGGCGGATGTCGAGCACGGTGCGCGGGACGGCGGCGACGATGTCGACCGGGCGGCCGGCATGGGTGACGTGGATCGTCCCGGAGGTCGGCCTGTAGTTGCCGTAGAGGATGCGCAGCAGGCTCGACTTGCCGGCGCCGGACGCGCCGGCCAGCACCAGCGCCTCGCCGGCCTCGACATGGAAATTGACGTTGTCGAAGACGGGCAGACGCGCTCCGCCCTGGTTGTGCAGGGTGAAGGTCTTGGCGACGTTCTCGACCTGAATCATCGTGGTCATGGTGTCAGTGCCTTGCCGATTCGCGGTGACGAGGATGTGACGGGCGCAGAACGTCATTCTCGGGCGGAGCGAAGCGCAGACCCGAGAATCTCTCGCCGGAAGAGGCGCTCTTCCCTCCTGAGATGCTCGGGGCAAGCCCGAGCATGACGGTCCGTCCCTCACACACTCAGCACCGCCGAGGTCAGGAGTTGCGTGTAGGCGTGATGGGGATCGTCGAGGACCTGGTCGGTGAGGCCCTGCTCGACGACCTTCCCGTCCTTCATCACCATCAATCGGTCGGTGAGGAGGCGGGCGACGGCGAGGTCGTGGGTGACGATGATCGCGGCCAGMCCGAGATCRCGGACCAGSACGCGCAGCAGRTCGAGCAGSCGSGCCTGCACGGAGACGTCGAGGCCGCCGGTCGGCTCGTCCATGAAGACGAGKCKCGGCTCSGAGACCARYACGCGGGCGATCTGCAGGCGCTGCTGCATGCCGCCGGAGAACTGGCGCGGCCGATCGTCGATGCGCGAGCCCGCGATCTCGACGCGCTGGAGCCAGTCCAGCGCTCGCTCGCGGATCTCGCCGTAATGCCGGTCGCCGCGATCCATCAGGCGTTCGCCGACATTGCCGCCGGCGGTAACGTCCATGCGCAGGCCGTCGCGCGGGTTCTGGTGGACGATGCCCCAGGCCGTGCGCATCAGGCGGCGGCGTTCCTGCTCGGAGACCGAGTAGATATCGAGCGGTGCGGGGCCGCCCCGGAACAGCACCTCGCCCGCATCCGGCTTGTCGATGCCGGCRAGGCAGCGCAGCAGGGTSGAYTTGCCCGAGCCGGATTCGCCGACGATGCCGAGCACCTCGCCCGGCCAGAGRTCGAAGGARACATCGGCGCAGCCGATGCGCTCGCCATAGAAGCGGCTGACATTGGCGACCGAGAGCAGGGGGGCGGGTTCGAGGTCGAGCGCGGCCGGTGCGACGTGGAGGGTCATGGGTTGGTCTCCTCGACCAGGCCGCTCGCGGTAGCGTCGCCCAGCATGGCGCCGCGGTGCCCTTCCGCCCGGCGCGTCTCGCAATRRTGGCTGTCGGAGCAGACGAACATGCGCCCGCCGCGRTCGTCSRTGAYRACYTCGTCGAGATAGSWRTCGGYSGCGCCGCAGAGSCCGCAGGGCTSSKWCCAGCTCTGGATGCGGAAGGGATGGTCCTCGAAATCGAGGCTCTTCACGCTGGTAAAAGGCGGCAGCGCGTAGATGCGCTTCTCGCGGCCGGCGCCGAACAACTGGAGCGCGGGCGACATGTGCATCTTCGGGTTGTCGAATTTCGGGATGGGCGAGGGGGACATCACATAGCGTCCGTTGACCATGACCGGATAGTCATAGGTCGTCGTCACCTCGCCGAAGCGGGCGATGCTCTCGTAGAGCTTGACCTGCATCAGCCCGTATTCGGCCCAGGCGTGCATCTTGCGGGTCTCGGCCTCGCGCGGCTCGAGCTTGCGCAGCGGCYCCGGCATCGGCACCTGATAGACCATGACCTGCCCGCTCTTCAGCGGCGCCTCCGGGATGCGGTGGCGGGTCTGGATGATCGTCGCCTCCTCCGTCGCCTCGCTGGTGCGGGCATCGGCCGTGCGCTCGAAGAACTTGCGGATCGAGACGGCGTTGGTGGTGTCGTCGGCGCCCTGGTCGATCACCTTGAGCGTGTCGGCCGGGCCGATGAGCGCGGCGGTGATCTGGATGCCGCCGGTGCCCCAGCCGCGTGCCAAGGGCATCTCGCGCGAGCCGAAGGGCACCTGATAGCCGGGAACCGCGACGGCCTTGAGCAGGGCGCGACGGATCATCCGCTTGGTCTGCTCGTCGAGATAGGCGTAGTTGTAAGCCGGCTTGGTATTGTCCGCCGGCATCTGATGAACCGTCATTCCGCAGCCTCCGGCATGGTGTCCTGCTCTTTGGCGCCCCGTTCTTGGGCCAGCCGCTCCTCGCGCTCCCGGCGGATGCGGCGGATCAGTTCGAGCTCGCCCTGGAAATCGACATAATGCGGCAGCTTGAGGTGCTCGACGAAGCCGGCCGCCTCGACATTATCGGCGTGGTAGAGGACGAACTCGTCCTGTTGCGCCGGGTAGTTCGTGGCCTCGCCGAAATCGCGGGATTTCAGGGCACGGTCGACCAGCGACATCGACATCGCCTTGCGCTCGCTATGGCCGAAGACGAGGCCATAGCCGCGGGTGAATTGCGGCGGCACGTCCTTCGAGCCCTGGAACTGGTTGACCATCTGGCATTCGGTCAGGGTGACCTCGCCGAGATCGACCGCGAAGCCGAGCTCCTCCGGCACGAACTCCACCGCGACCTCGCCGACGCGGACCTCGCCGACGAAGGGATGCGAGCCGCCGAAGCCGCGCTGCACGGAATAGCCGAGGCCGAGCAGGAAGCCCTCGTCGCCGCGCGCCATCGATTGCAGGCGCACGTCGCGATCGGCGGGGAAGGAGACGGGATCACGCGTCAGGTCGAAGGGACGCGGATCGCCCTCCGGCGGCTCCTCCGCCTCCATCAGCCCTTCGGCGCCGAGGATGTCGGGCACGCGCGGCATGGTCGCGTCGAGCGGGGCGGAGGCCTTGCGAGGCTCGACCTCCCCGCCTTCTTCCATCAGCGCGAAATCGAACAGCCGGTGGGTGTAGTCGTAGGTCGGGCCGAGCACCTGCCCGCCGGGCAGATCCTTGTAGGTCGCCGACACCCGGCGGCGGATCGCCATGGCGGCGGTATCGAGCGGCTCGGATGAACCGAAGCGCGGCAGCGTCGTGCGGTAGGCGCGCATCAGGAAGGCGGCCTCGATCACGTCGCCCTGCGATTGCTTCAGCGCCAGTGCGGCGAGATCCCGGTCGTAGAGCGAGCCCTCGTTCATCACGCGGGCGCAGGCCAGCGCCTGCTGCTCGCGGATCTGGGCGACGGTGATCTCCGGCACGGCCGGATCGCCGCGGCGCGCCTGCGCAACGAGATCATGCGTGGCGAGGATGGCGGCCTCACCGCCCTTGACGGCAACATACATCAGACGGCCTCCTCGATCTGCGTCGAGCGCGGCAGGCCGATCATGCCTTCGCCAGACGCGAGCACCACATCGACGCCGAGCGGGTAGAGCGCGCCGTTCTGGCGCAGCTCGTCGGTGAAGCCGGGGCGCAGGCCCTGCGGCGCGACCCTGCGCGTGCCGGGAATGCCGGGGCCGGAGAGGGTGAGGCCTGCGCCGCCATCCAGGCCTGAGACCTGCACGATCACGGTGGTCGAGCGATCCGGGAACTGGTCGTTGCCGGGGTTGAAGGCGGCAAGCTTGGGTTCGCTTGCAGCGCCGTCGATCACGGCGAAGGCGGCCCTGGCGGGATCGTCGACCAGCGCCACGCCGCAGTGGAAACGCAGCCAGGCGGCGGCCGCGCCGTCACGCAGGTTTTCGGGCAGCCAGACCGGCGTCTCGTAGTCGGCCAGCGCCAGCAAGGCGGTCGCCGTCGCGGTGGCGAGGCCTTCCGGCGGCGTGATGTCGGCCGCGACGCTTTGCAGCGTGCCAGGCTCGGAGAGCGCGGTGAGCAGGGCGCGGAAGGCCGCCTGCGACTGGAAGACCGGATCGGAGAAGCCCGGCGAGATGATGTCCTGGATCGCCATCACTCGCCCCTGACCAGCGTGAAGAAATCGACCTTGGTCGCCGCCGCCTTGCGCGAGGCGAGCTCGCGGGCCGCGTTCTGTTGCGCAGCCAGCGCGGCGATGCCGTCATGCAGGCCGCCTTCATACCGACCGTCTTGGGTCTCGTCCTGAAGGCGGGCATCGAGCAGGGCTGCGAGCCGCGCCTTCCGGTGGTCGCGGCCCAGCGCATAGGAAAAGCCCATCCGGCCATTGGCGAGGCGCACGACGCAGCGGGTCACGGTGGCCTCGCCGAGGTTGAAGCGCCGTCCGGCGCCGCCGGCCCGGCCTTCGACCATCACGGTCCCGGTCTCCGGCGCCTTCAGCACCTCATGCTCCGGCAAGGCGCCGAGCAGGCCCGCGATCTCGTCGCGGGAAGCGCGCGACAGGGTCGCCATCCAATGTTGTCGAGGGGTTCTTGCATTCATCCGCCGGCTCGCTGGTCAGCTTCAAAGGTCTAGACTATAATGCCTCTGACGATGGTGAATGTCTATACTTTTTGGATGAATTTTTGATGACGCAGGACGTGGTGCAAGAGACGGCGCAAGGTGCGCTGCCGGAGGGCGAGGGCGGCACGGTCTGGCGGCGCATCGCCGACGAGCTGGCGGCCGCGATCGAGCGCGAGGAGTACCGGCCGGGCGACACGCTGCCGGCCTCGGTCGCTCTGGCGGAGCGCTATGGCGTGCACCGCCACACCGTGCGGCAGGCGTTCCGGCACCTTGCGGATCTCGGGCTGGTGACGGTGTCGCGCGGGCGCGGCACGCAGGTCAGCGCGCGGCGCGTGCCCTATCCGATCGGCCGGCGCGTCAGCATGCGGACCAATTTCGGCAAGCTCGGCATCGTCGGCACGAGCCGCATGCTCTCGGCCGAGATGGTGGAGGGGGAGGCAGAACCCTGTGCGGCGCTGGGGCTTGCGGCCGGGACGCGGCTCTGGCGGGTCCGGGGCGTCAGCCTCGGCGACGGCGTGCCGATGGGGACCGGCACGCACTGGCTCTCGGTCGCGCGCTTTCCGGATTTCGACCGGGTCTATCGCGAGGCCGCCGGCTCGATCACGGCGGCCTTCAAGGCCTATGGCATCGAGGATTATGTGCGCCTGTCGACGCGGCTCACCGCAAGGCTGGCGGATGAGGCGGAGGCGGAGCTGCTCCAGATCGCGCCGGAAGCGGCGGTGATGATCTCGGCGGCGGTCGACGCGCTGCCGGACCTGACGCCGATCCATCTCGTCGCGAGTGTCTTCGCCGGCGAGCGTATGGAGATGGTGATCGAGCCGTTTCGCGAGTGAGCGGCCGCCTGGAGCGGCTTGCATCCCGGCCGATGGCGCGCGATCCTCGGTCGTACCGATCACGGCACGGCCTCGAGACCATGCCGGTCGCATCTGAGGAAATGCCATCATGGACATGGTCAGCCGGTCGCTGCGCGCGGCCCTCTTGCTTCTTGCCGTCTGCCTGCCCATCGCCACGGCCGCTGCCGACTACCCGGCGCCGAAACGGGGGGTTTTCGTCGCGAAGGATTTCCGCTTCAGCACGGGCGAGAGTTTGCCGGAGATCAAGCTCGGCTATGTCACGGTGGGCGACCCATCCGGCGAGCCCGTGCTGATCCTGCATGGCACCTATGGTTCTGCCGCCAGCATGCTGAGCCCGGCGTTTGCGGGCGAGCTGTTCGGCCCCGGCCAGGCGCTCGACGCGAGCAAATATTTCATCATCCTGCCGGATTCGCTCGGCGTGGGGCAATCGTCGAAACCATCGGACGGCCTCAGGGCCAAGTTCCCGCGCTATAACTACGAGGATCTGGTCGAGGCGCAGTATCGGCTCGTCACGGAAGGGCTCGGCCTGCGCCATCTGCGGCTCGTGCTCGGCAATTCGATGGGCGGCATGCATGGCTGGCTCTGGGGCGTCAAATATCCCGGCTTCATGGACGCGATCGTGCCGATGGCCTCGCAGCCTACCGAGATGTCCAGCCGCAACTGGATGATGCGGCGGATGATCATCGATGCCGTTCGCAACGACCCGGAGTGGAAAGGCGGCGACTATAGCACGCAGCCCACGGCCTTCCGCGTCGCCAACGTCTTCTTCGGCATCGCCACCAGCGGCGGCACGCTCGCCTACCAGCAGATGGCGCCGACCCGCGAGGCAGCCGACAAGCTCCTCGACGGGCGGCTCAAGGCGCCGTTCGATGCCGATGCCAACGACTTCTTGTATCAGTGGGATGCCTCGCGGGACTACAACCCCGCGCCCAGGCTGGGCTCGATCAAGGCAGCGGTGCTGGCGATCAATTCCGCCGATGACGAGCGCAACCCACCCGAAACCGGCGTCATGGAGCGGGAACTCAAGCGTCTTCCGAATGCAAAGCTGCTGTTGATCCCGGCGAGCGCCGAGACACGCGGCCATGGCACGACGGGGATGGCGAAGTTCTGGGCCAAGGATCTGGCCGCCTGGCTGCCGACTGTGCCGCGCCGGCCGGCCGGAGCCGAGTGAGGCGACGCCTCGCTCAGACCGCCCGCTTGCCGATGATCGCGAAGCGCAGCTTGCTCGACAGGAAGTCGATGGCGGAGACCGCGACGAGGATCAGCAGGATCAGGAASGAGRYCTGYTGCCATTCCAGSGTGCGGATGGTCTCSGCGAGATAGAGGCCGATGCCGCCGGCGCCGACRATGCCGATGATGGTCGAGGAGCGSGTGTTCGACTCGATGAAATAGAGCACCTGGCTCGCGATSACCGGCARCACCTGCGGCAKCAGGCCGAAGCGGATCTCGTGGMKCTTGCCGCCGCCGACCGAGGCGATGCCCTCGACCGCCTTGCGGTCGGCCGCCTCGATCGCCTCCGAGTAGAGCTTGCCGAAGGCGCCGAAATCGGCGGTCATGATAGCGAGCATGCCGGCGAAGGGGCCGAGACCCACGACATTGATCCAGATCAGCGCCCAGATCAGCGCATCGACGCCGCGGATCGTGTCGAGCGAGCGGCGCGCGAGGAAGTGGACGATGCGGTTGGCGACGACATTGCGCGCGGCGATGAAGCCGAGCGGCAGGGCAAGGATGGCCGCCAGCACCGTGCCGAGGAAGGCGATGGCGATCGTCTCGAACAGCGCCTGAACGAAGATCAGGGCCTTCGCCCAGGAGCCGGGATCGGGCGGCAGCATCAGCGCGACGAAGGAGCCGAGATTGCCGAAGCCGGCCAGCACCCGCCAGAGCGTCGTCTCCAGCGTCGTCAGCCCGTAGAGGAAGAGGCCGAGGATGAAGACGACGGTCGCGATGGTGAAGAACCGCGTCCGGGTCGATCCGCGGATGGCGGCGGCGTGGCGCTGCAGGATGTCGCTGCGCTCGGTCGCGGAGATGGCGATGCTCACGAGCGGCTCTCCAGGCTGAGGAGGGCGTGGCGCAGCCGCTCCGTGCCGAGGTCGATCAGCATCACCGCCAGGATGATCAGGAGCATGATGGCGCTGACATCGGTGTAGTAGAATTTGCGGATGGCCTCGATCAGGTCCTGGCCGATGCCGCCGGCGCCGACGAAGCCCATGATCGAGGCGCCGCGCACATTGATCTCGAAGCGCAGCAGGGCGTAGCTCGCGAAGTTGGAGAGCACCTGCGGCATCACGGCGAAGCGCACCACCTGCCACCAGCTTCCGCCAGTCGCGGTGATGCCGTCGACGGGCTTCAGGTCGATGTTCTCGACGACCTCTGAGAAGAGCTTGCCGAGCGCGCCCATGGTGTGGATSGCGATGGCGAGCACGCCGGGCAGCGGCCCCAGCCCGAAGGCAATGACGAAGATCAGCGCGAAGACGATCTCGGGGACGGTGCGGCAGAATTCGAGATAACGGCGCACCGCGAAGCGCAGCCAGGGCGCGCGGCCGAGATTGGCGGCGGCGGMRAAGCAGARSAGGAAGSCGCCGRCSGCGCCCAGSAYGGTGCCGACATAGGCRATCARCASGGTYTGCCAGAGCAGYYTCAGCCAGCSSKYCAGGCCCCAGTACCATTCGGCGAGGTCGGAGCCGAGGCTGGCGAGGCGCAGCGTCGGCAGCGTCTGCCAGATATAGTTCGGGAAGCGGTGGATATTCTCGATGAGCGTGCCGAGCCTGACCTCGGCTCCGACAGCGGAGAGCCAGACGCAGATCGCGAAGACGGCGATGCCGACCAGCATCTGGCGGCGCTTGCTCGCGGCGGCCTGCCGGTAGCTTTCGGCATGGGCCGTGATGGCCGGGTCGTGACGGTCGATCGCGAGGGTCATGGAGGCTGCCCGTGGAGAAGGGCGTCATTCTCGGGCCCGCGGCGCGCGGACCCGAGAAGCTCTTTGAAGAGATGCTCGGGGCAAGCCCGAGCATGACGGGCTGAATTACGACGACTTCTTCTTGCGCAGCGAGTCGACGAAGGTGATGAGCTCGATGACCGGGTCGTAGGCCTTGTTGTCGACGGCGACGAGCGGGCCCTGCTTGCCTTCATAGATCTTGTCGAAGGCGGCCTTGTCCTTGGTGGCGAGGTTGAGGACGGCGTCGCGGATCTTGGCCTTGAGGTCCTCAGGCAGGTCCGAGAGATAGGCCATCGGCGAGTTCACGATCTGCTCGGACTTGTAGATGATCCGGAARTCSTCGGCCTTGRCCATGTTCTTGCGGGCCATGCGGAGCAGGTTCGACTCGTTCTCGTCGTTCCACCAGTTCGCGGCGACGTCGACAGTGCCCTGCTGCAGCGCGATGATCGCGTTCTCGTGGCTGCCGGTATAGACGACCTTGGAGAAGAAGGTGTCCGGGTCGATCTTCATCTTGTCGAGGACGAAGCGCGGCACGTTGTTGCCCGAGGTGGAGTTCGGGTCGACGAGGCCGAGGTTCTTGCCCTTGAGGTCCTCGATCTTCTGGTAGGGCGAATCCTTCTTCACGTAGAAGACGGAGTGATAGCCCTTGGTGCCGTCGAGATTGGTCTCGATCGCGAAGGCGTCGACCTTGACGCCGGTGACGCGGGCGCGGGCGAAGGAAGCCGGGCCGTACATGCCGATCTGGATGTTGCCGGCGCGCTGGCCCTCGATGATCGCGGCGTAGTCATTGGCGACGCGCAGCGTCACCTTGGTGCCGAGCTCCTTCGAGAGATAGTTCACGAAGGGGGTGTAGCGGTCGACGACGCCCGAGGCGTTCTCGGCCGGGATGATGGCGAAGACGAGCTCCGGATACTTCGCCTTCCAGTCCTGGGCGAAAGCCGGGGTGGCGGCGACGGCGAGGCCGGCGGCGGCGAGCTTCAGGGTATGGCGACGGGTCAGCATGCGGTCTGCTCCTTTGGGTGCGGGTCTTCGGGTTAGGCTCGTCTTCTCGCGGCTGGCGGCGCGGCGGCCGCTCAGGCGATCTTCTGCTTGGCGCGCTTGGCTTCGGAGGCGGCGATGGCGTCGAGCGCATCCAGGGCCTCGGCGCCGGCATCCTTGGCCTCGATGCCGTAGAGCTCGGCCGCGACCTCGCGGGTCAGCGCCTGCGGCACGTCGTCGAAGACGACCTTGCCGGCGGCCATGCCGATCAGCCGGTCGCAGTATTTCGCTGCGATATCGAGGTCGTGCAGGTTGCACATCACGGTGATGCCGTSCTCGCGRTTRATGCGGAACAGTGCGTCCATCACGACCTGGGTGTTGCGCGGGTCGAGCGAGGCGATCGGCTCGTCGGCCAGGATGATGCGCGGCTCCTGGACCAGAGCGCGGGCGATGGCGACGCGCTGCTGCTGGCCGCCCGACAGGGTCTCGGCACGCTGGGCGAGGAGATGGGCCATGTCGAGCCGCTCGAGCGCGGCGATGGCGCGGATCTTGTCGTCGGTGGAGAAGCTCTTCACCAGCGTCAGCGCGGGCGAGCGGTGATTGAGCCGGCCGAGCAGCACGTTGGTGAGCACGTCGAGGCGGCCGACGAGGTTGAATTGCTGGAAGATCATCGCGGTGTCGCGGCGCCAGCGCCTGAGCGCGGTGCCCTTCAGCGCCGTGATGTCACGCTCCTCGCAGATGATGCGCCCGGCGCTCGGCTCGGCGAGCCGGTTGAGCATGCGCAGCAGCGTCGATTTGCCGGCTCCGGACCGGCCGATGACGCCGACCATCTCGCCGTTGGGGATCGACAGCGAGACATTGTCGACGGCGTTCTTGTCGCCGAAGCGCTTCACCAGGCCTTCGATGCGCAACATGAAAGGTTCTCGAACATGACATTTCGCACGATGGCGACACCGGGCCGGCCGGAGCCGTCGGAGCCAAGATTCATGCATGGGAAGAAGCGCTATCGGCCGGAGATGACAGCGGCGTGACGGCGGGCGGCCGCTGTGCGGCTCCGAACGGCCTTTCACGGGGCCGGGCGGGCCAACATTTTCGTGAGGTCGGTAAAATGCGCTTGGACGATGGGTGACTTATCGGCAGGATGAGGATGGATGCCTGCGTGCGGCAGAGGCGCCGTATCGGCGCGTCGCGCCCCGGCAGGTATCTTGCATAGGTGCCTAAAGGCGCCGGATCGATGCGGCGGCGGCGCAAAAACATGCGTTTTTGTGCCGCTGTGGCGTGCCGGCATCTTAGCAAGGCCTTTCGTTCCATTTAAGACCAACCGGCGGCAACGGAGCCCCCAGCCTGATGAAGCGGTTCGTTCTCCTTCTCCTCGTTGCCGGCCTGGCAGGCGGCGGGTATTACGGCTACCGGATGCGTCTGGCCGGCAGCCAGCCGGCCCAGGCCAGCGTGGCGCCGACTGCGCGTGCGGCGGTGCCGGTGGAAGTCGCCTCCGTCGAGATCATGACGGTCAGCGAGGAGGTCGAGGCGCTCGGCACTTTGGCCGCCGACGAATCCGTCGTCATCGCCCCCGAGATCGCCGGCCGCGTCGTCTCGCTCGGCTTCAGGGAAGGCGAGCCGGTCAAGGCCGGGCAGGAGCTGGTCAAGCTCGACACCGCGATCCTCGATGCCGAGCTCAAGCAGGCGATGGCCGATCTCGGCCTCGCCCGCGACACCAACGAGCGTCTGAGGGGGTTGGTCTCGCGCGGTTCCGGCACGCAGGTCGCGCTCGACGAATCCGCGGCGAAGCTCGCCTCGACCGAGGCCCGCGTCCAGCTCGCCAAGGCCAAGCTCGCGCAATCGACCATCCTCGCGCCGTTCAACGGCGTGGTCGGCCTGCGCGCGGTCGGCGTCGGCGACTATGTCCCGGTCGGCAAGCCGCTGATCACCCTGACCAGCGTCGACCCGATCAAGATCGATTTCCGCGTTCCGGAGATCTTCCTCAGCCGCCTCAAGGTCGGGCAGCCCGTGCAGATGCGGGTCGATGCGGTCGTCGACCGGAAATTCACCGGCAAGATCTTCGCGATCGACCCGGTCGTGGACGTGAACGGCCGCGCCATCCGCCTGCGCGCGACGATCCCGAACGCGGATCTCGCGCTCAAGCCCGGCCTCTTCGCCCGCCTCGCCATCACCATCGACCAGCGCCCGAACGCGATCGTGGTGCCGGAGATGGCGGTGGTGCCGGATGCCGTCGGCAAGATGGTCTATGTCGTCGAGAACGGCAARGCGAAGCGCCTCAGCGTCGAGCTCGGCAAGCGCCTGCCGGGCAAGGTCGAGATCGTCAGCGGGCTGACGCCCGGCATGCAGATCATCACCGCCGGGCAGATGCGGCTGCGCGACGGCGCCGCCATCGCGATCAAGGACAAGATCGTTCAGACGAGCCAGCTCTGATGAGCCTGTTCGAACTCTTCGTCCGTAGGCCCGTCCTCTCGACGGTCATGAGTCTGCTGGTGATGCTGATCGGCTTCGTCAGCTATGGCCGCCTGACCGTGCGCGAATATCCCAATATCGACGAGCCCGTCGTCTCGGTGCGCACCGATTATCGCGGCGCCTCGGCCGAGATCATCGAGACGCAGGTCACCCAGATCCTGGAGCTCGAGCTCACCGACTTCGCCGACCGCTTCATYKCCGACCGSGTGCAGAAYRTCACCGGCGTSGCSGARGTSCGCATTCTCGGCCARCGGCAATAYGCSATGCGCATCTGGCTCGATCGKGCCCGGATGTCGGCCTATGACGTCAGCGTCCAGCAGATCGAGGCGGCGGTCCGGGCCCAGAACATCGAGATCCCATCGGGCCGCATCGAGAGCAACGACCGCGAATTCACCGTGCTCTCGCAGACCAGCATGACGACGCCGGAGGAATTCCGCGAGATCGTCATCAAGGACGCCAACGGCTTCTCCGTGAAGCTCAAGGACGTCGCCAAGGTCGAGCTCGGCGCGCGCGAGGAGCGCAACGCCGCCTGGTTCGGCGGCGCGCCCTCGGTGACGATCGGCATTGTCAAGCAGGCGACGGCCAACCCGCTCGACGTCTCGGCCGGCATCGAGGAGGCGCTGCCGGGCATCATCGAGGATCTGCCTCAGGGCATGTCGATCGCCAAGTCCTATGATACCTCGGTCTTCATCGACCGCTCGATCAAGGCGGTCTACCAGACGATCATCGAGGCGACCGTCCTCGTCGTCCTGATCATCTTCATCTTCCTGCGCTCGCTGCGAGCGACGCTGATCCCGCTGGTGACGATTCCGGTCTCGCTGATCGGCTCCTTCGCGCTGATGTATGCGCTCGGCTTCACCGTGAACACCCTGACGCTGCTCTCGATGGTGCTCGCCATCGGCCTCGTCGTCGACGACGCCATCGTCRTGCTSGAGAACGTGCACCGCCATATCGAGGACGGCATCGCGCCGACCAAGGCGGCGATCCGCGGCATCAACGAGATCGCCTTCGCGGTGGTGGCGATGACACTGACGCTGGTCGCGGTCTATGCGCCGATGGCGTTCTCGACCGGCCGCACCGGCAAGCTCTTCATCGAGTTCGCGCTGACGCTGGCCGGCGCGGTGCTGGTCTCGGGCTTCGTCGCGCTGACGCTGACCCCGATGATGTGCGCCAAGCTGCTGCGCCATCACGATTCCCATAGCTGGCTGTTCAACGTGCTGGAGCGTGGCTTCAACGCGCTGTCGCGGGGCTACAGGGCGTCGCTGCGCGCGGCGCTGTCGGTGCGTCCGCTCATTATCCTGCTGGCGGTGGGCGTCGCCGGCGGCGGCTACTACTTCTTCACCCATCTGCGCTCGGAATTGTCGCCAGTCGAGGATCGCGGCACGATCAACGTGATCGGTGTCGCGCCCGAGGGCGCCACGCTGTCCTTCACCGCCGACTATGCCCGGCGGGTCGAGACCTATTTCAAGAACATCCAGGAGGTCGAGACCTACCTCGTCATCGTCGGCTTCCCCGATGTGACCCGCGCCATCGCCTTCGCCCGCCTCAAGCCCTGGGAGGAGCGCGAGCGCAAGCAGCAGGATCTGGTCGCCGAGATCAACCGGGGGCTGTCGCAAATCCCGGGCATCCGCCTGTTCGCCACCAATCCGGCCTCGCTCGGCCAGGGCCAGGCGAACAGCAAGCCGGTCGAGTTCGTGCTGCGCTCCTCCGAGCCCTATGCCCAGATCAAGTCCTATGTCGACCAGCTGATGGCGGAGGTCGCGAACTCGCCCGTTCTGACCAATGTCGAGAGCAACCTCATTCTCGACAAGCCGCAGATCAAGGTTTCGATCGACCGGCAGCGCGCCGCGGATCTCGGCGTCAATGTCGACATCATCGGCCGCACCATGGAGACGCTGCTCGGCGGCCGGCAGGTGACGCGCTTCAACATGAACAGCAAGCAGTACGACGTCGTGCTGCAGGTCGAGGGCACGGAGCGCAACACGCCGCAGGCGCTGCAGTCGATCTATCTGATGGGCCGCGGTGGCGCGGTGGTGCAGCTCTCCAGCCTGGTCAAGGTCGAGGAGAACGTCGCGCCCAAGGAACTGGTCCGCTTCAATCAGCTCCGCTCGGCGACGATCACCGCGATCCCTGCGCCCGGCTATTCGCTGGGCGATGCGCTCAAGGTGCTGGAGGAGGGCGCGGGGCGCGTGCTGCCCAGTTCGGTGCAGATCGACTATTCCGGCCAGAGCCGCGAGTTCAAGCAGTCGGGCGCCAGCATCTTCATCGTCTTCCTGCTCGCGCTCGGCTTCATCTATCTGGTGCTGGCGGCGCAGTTCGAGAGCTTCGTCGACCCCATCGTCATCATGGTCTCGGTGCCGCTCTCGCTGACGGGCGCGCTTGCCGCGCTGTACTACTCGGGCGGCACGATGAACGTGTACAGCCAGATCGGCCTGATCACGCTGGTCGGCCTCATCACCAAGCACGGCATCCTGATCCTGGAGTTCACCAACCAGTTGCGCGAGGAGGGCAAGGAGATGATCGACGCCCTCGTCGAGGCGGCGGAACTGCGCCTGCGTCCGATCCTGATGACGACCGGCGCCATGGTGCTCGGCGCCGTGCCGCTCGCCATCGCCCATGGCGCCGGCGCGGAAAGCCGCTCGCAGATCGGCTGGGTCATCGTCGGCGGCATGAGCTTCGGCACCTTGCTGACGCTCTATGTGGTGCCGGTGGCCTACAGCTATCTGGCGCGCAAGGTCCATGGTTCGCGCCATGGCGCACATGAAGAGGCGCATGGCGCGCATCCGCAGCCGGCGGAGTAGCGCGCGTTCCTTCCCTTCTCCCCTTGCGGGAGAGGGTGTCTGCGAAGCCGATGGATAAAGGAAGGGTCGCGYMAGCGGCCCTTTCTTGTTTTCGGCTGAGGTTCCGCCCTCATCCGTCTCTGCTTCGCCGAGCCACCTTCTTCCCCAAGGGGAGAAGGAAGACCCCCGGTTCCTCGACCAAACTTATCCCCGCCCTTCCGCCCCATGCCTATTCTCGCCTCGTCCCATTCGACCGAGGGGCTTCGCGAGGCATCGTGCGGCCGGTTGGGATTGCGGGTTTCGCGCTCCCGGACCGAGGTCGTCGCTGTTCGACACCATCGACATCGACTCGACATCGGCACGCAGCCGTCGACTGCGAACGCCGCCAGGCTCCGCGCATCCCCTCGGATGCAACAGGCCCGAAAACCCCGCAGGCGAGGCCTGGACGGGGTTTTCGGTGCGCGCAAGCTTGCTACTGCAACCTGACCGAGACGCTCTCGCTCGCTCCCGTCCCATCCACCACGGAAATTCGCATGAAGCCCTTGCCGGGCGGCTGCCAGGCGGCCTCGCGTCGACGCAGTGGCGCGGTGACAGGCGTGCCGTCGACCAGCCAGGTGAAGGGCGGTGCACCGCCCGCGGCCTTCAGATTGAGCTGGCCCTGGCCGTCGAGGCTGTCGGCCGAGAGGTCGATGCGGGCGCCGTCCGGCGGGAAGGCGAGTTTCAAGGCCGGCGTCGCGATGGCGGCCACCGTCTTCGGCACATCCTGGCGCAGATGGCGCAGCGGCGGCGGCAGGTGGTTCGTGCTCGCCACGATGGCGTCGGCGGGTTGCGGGAAGGGGCGCGGATCGATGCCGAGCCGGGCGAAGGCGTCGAACAGGATCGGCGCCGCCACCACGCGCCCGACGAGGCCGGGCACGGCGCCGTTATCGGCCCGGCCGACCCAGACGCCGATGGTGTGCTTGCGGTCGAAGCCGACGGCCCAGGCATCGCGATAGCCGTAGGAGGTGCCGGTCTTATAGGCGATGCGGCCGGGCACGGCGTTGAGCGGTGGCGGCGCGCCGAGCAGCGTGTCGGCGACATACCAGGCCGCGACCGGCTCGACGAGATGCAGGGGCGGCGTTCCGCCGGAAGACGGCTCCTCCCTGAACCGCAGCGGCGCCATCTCGCCGCCGCGCGCCAGCCCGACATAGGCGCGGGTCAGGTCCTGCAAGGTGATGCCGAGCCCGCCGAGGCCGACCGCGAGGCCGGGCGCGCCGCCCTCTTTCGGCAGAGCGACGGTGATGCCGGCATCGCGCAGTCGCGACAGGAAACGCTGCGGGCCGAGCGCCGAGAGCAGCTCCACCGTCGGGACGTTCAGGGAGAGCTGCAGCGCCTTGCGGGCGCTGACCATGCCCTGGAAGGTCATGTCGAAATTCTCGGGCACATAGCTGCCATAGCGTGCCGGCCGGTCTTCCAGCATCGTCTCGGGATGGGCGATGCCGTTGTCGAAGGCGAGCGCATAGATGAAGGGCTTCAGCGCCGAGCCGGGCGAGCGCAGGGCCCGCGTCAGGTCGAGCGCGCCTGCCCGTTCGGCCGCGAAATAATCGACGCCGCCGACGGAGGCGCGGACCGCGYCGGTCTCGTTGTCGACGGCGAGGATCGCGATCGAAACCTGGGGCGCGAGGCCGAGGCTGCGCTCGCGGGCGAGGCCTTCCAGGCTCTTCTGCAGGCGGGCATCGAGGCTGAGACGGTGGACGCGCTGCGCCGGCGCCTCCGCCACGACCTGCTCGGCGACATGGGGGCTCAAGGTGGGGAAGGGGCGGCGCCCGGTCGGGATCTCCTCGTCGCGCGCGGCGGTGACTTCTCCGGCCGTCGCGATGCCGGCACGTTCGATGCGGGCGAGCACACGGGCGCGGGCTTTTCGGGCGGCTTCCGCGAAACGGTCGGGCCGGCGTGTCTCGGGCGATTGCGGCAAGGCGACGAGCAGSGCSGCYTCGGCGGTGGAAAGMCGYTTCGGCTCSYKGCCGAAATAGGCGAAGCTYGCSGCRCGCASGCCTTCGAGATTGCCGCCGAAGGGGGCGAGGTTGAGATAGAGGTCGAGGATCTCGGTCTTGCTGAGGTGCCGTTCCAATTCGACGGCACGCACGGCCTGCCGGATTTTTGCGGCAAGGTTGCGCTCGTCGCGCGGCTCGAGCAGGCGGGCGACCTGCATGGTCAGGGTCGAGCCGCCGGAGACGACGCGGCCATGCCGCAGCATCTGGCCGGCGGCGCGCGCCAGGCCGAGCGGATCGATGCCGGGATGGCTGTCGAAGCGCCTGTCCTCATAGGCCTTGAGCATGGCGAGGTAGCGCGGGTCGACATCGTCGCYGGTGACGGGAAGTTTCCAGCGGCCATCCGTGGTGAGGAAGGGCCGCAGCAGCCGGCCTTCGCGGTCGAGCACGACGGTCGAGCGGTCGGCGGCGGCGGAAAGGCCGAGCGGCGGGAGGGAGCGGATGTAGAGGGTGAGGGCGGTGGTGGCGGCAACGACCGCAAGGGCGCAGGCCGCCACCCCGATCTTAAGCTTGCCGAAGCGGYCAGGACGCGGCGTCATGCTCGGGCTTGACCCGAGCATCTCCTGATCGAGATTCTCGGGTCTGCGCTTCGCTTCGCCCGAGAATGACGGACTGGTCGGGTCATTCACGGCCATCACCGCGCCGAACTGATCTCCACCGCGCCGAAGCCGGTGCGGCCGAAGCGATCCGGCCGGTACATGTCCTCGATCACGGCGGCCGGCGCGACATAGCGGCCGGGCGAGACAGCCCGGGCGATATAGGCGATGGTGTAGGCGAGCTTGTCGCTCTTTCCGCCGGAGCGCTCGAAGGCCGCGACGAAGCGGTCGTCGCGCGCTTCGGTATGCACCGGCGAGACCTCCTGCTTCAGCCAGTCGAGCCCGGCGGTCGAGGCGCCCTCGGTCAGGTTGGCATTCTCGATCTCCAGCCCGGCCGGCACCGGATCGACCAGCAGCAAGCGGCCGAAGCGCGGCGCGCCCTCGGTCACGTTGAGCGCCACGACATAGCGCTCGTTCTGGCGCAGGCGGGCGGGGTCGGCCCGCTCGCCCTTCATCGTGTAGATCACGCGCTCGAGGCCGAAACCCTGGTTCAGCGCCGGCTCCGGCGTGGTCGGGATGCCCGCGACGGTGATCACCGCCTGGGCATTGGCGCTGCCCGGATTGGCGATGGTCAGTGGCTTGGCGTCCAGCGCCTCGGCCGAGACGGTGCGGTAGAAGGCGCCCTTGCGGGCCGCGCCGTCGACGGTCAGCGTCATGCCCTCGGCCTCCTTGGACATGGCCTGCGCCGCCAGCACCATCCACATCTGCTCCTGCGTCGAGGTGTAGCTGTTGCGAGCGCTGTTGCGGGTGGCGTCGAGGAGGGAGACGGCGCGACCGATATCGGCCCGCTCGCCATTCGATTCCGCGATCAGCGCGAGCACGCCGGCGCCGTCGCGCAGGCGCGAGCCGTAATCGGGGCGCGAGAACCCGTCATCACCAGCCTGCTGGAGCAGGCCGAGCGCGCTGCCGAAGGCGGTGCGGCCGCGCGCCCGGTCGCCGAGCGCCGAGAGCGCCGCGCCGATCTGGGCGCGGGCGAGCGGGGTCGCGAAATCGCCGAGCTTGTTGTCGGCGAGATAGCGCAGATCGCCCATCACCGGCCGGCCGTTGCGGGCGAGCACATAGAGCGCATAGGCGATGCCGGCGGCCTCCTCCTTGTTGATGTCGCCGGTGTTGACGACCTGGTTGCGCAGGCGGTCCAGCGCCATGTTGAAGGCCACCTGCGGCACGTCGAACTTGCGCTCGCGGGCCCGCGTCAGGAAGTCCGCGACGAAGGCGTCGAGCCACAAATCCTCGCCGCCGACGCCCCACAGGCCGAAGGAGCCGTTGCCGCCCTGCCGGGCGAGCACGCGCTCGATTGCCTTCTGCACGCGCTCATCGGCATTGTCGTCGAGCGCGAGGTTCTCCATCGAGGCGAGCTGGTTGACCGCCAGCAGCGGCAGCGCCCGCGAAACGGTCTGCTCGGTGCAGCCATAGGGGTAGCGGTCCAGCGCCTTGAGCAAGGCGGGCACGTCGAGCGAGCCGAAGGGCGAGACCGAGACCGAGACCTGCCCCGAGCCCGGCACGAGATCAGCCAGCAGGTCGGAGGAGACGGTGACGGCGCCGCCATTGCCGGGGATCGGCCGGACGATGCGGCGCGCCAGCGTCGCCGCCGAGGGCTGTACCTTGACCGCGAGGTTCTGCACCGTGCCGATGCCGTTCGGTCCGGAGACGCGCACGTCGAATTCGGCGCGGCCGAGGCCGGCTGCGGTGACGGGGATCGTCATCTGCGTCTTGGCGCCGGYCGCGAGCTGGACCGTGCGATGGGTCGCATCGGCGGCGACGAGGACCGGGCCCTTCACGTCGAGATCGACGGTGTAGGCGCCGGCGGGACCCTCGACATTGTCGATCTGGAGATGGAAGCGGGACTGGTCGCCGATGGCGAGGAAGCGCGGCAGCGTCGCCTGCGCCACGACCTGGTCGCGCACGATCACGTCGGCGCTGGCCTGGCCGGTGCGCCCGGCCGACCAGGCGACGCCCATGACGCGCACCGTGCCGTTGAAGGCCGGCAGGTCGAAATCGATCTTGGCCGTGCCGTCGGCCCCGACCTTGACCACGCCGGAATAGCGGGCGAGCGGCTCCTGCGTCGGCTTCTCGCCGTCCATCTTGGGCGCGGCGTCGCCGCCGGTGCGGATGGTGCCGCGCACGCCCTGCATGCCGTCGATCAGATAGCCGTAGAGATCGCGCAGATCATGGCCGAGCTGGCGCTGCCCGAAGAAGTACTTGCTCGGATCGGGACTCTCATAGCGGGTGAGGTTGAGGATGCCGACATCGACGGCAGCGACCGTGACGAAGGCGTCCTCGCCGGCTTTCATCCCGGAGAGCTTGACCGGCAGCGAGAGCGTCGAGAGCGGGCGCACCAGCTTGGGCGCGCCGAGATCGACCGCCAGCGTGCGCTCGTCCTTGCCGATCTGGAACCATGCCAGACCGATCGCGCGSCCGGGCAGGCGCTKGGCGGCGGTGTCCATCGGGCGRTGGGCSARCRCGACGAGATAGGCGCTCGCRCCCCATTCCGMCTTSACCGGGATCGWGGCSGTGSTGCCGCCCTCGGTGATGTCGATGGTGCGGATGTCCGCGAGCTTGTCGCTGATGACGGCGAGCGTCGCCTTGCCGGCGAAGCGCGGCGAGAGCCGGACCTGCACGGTCTCGCCATTGGCGTAGGACGCCTTGTCCAGGGCGACGTCGAGCACATCCGGCGTATCGGCGGTCTTGTCGCTTTCATAGCCGACGCTGAAGGAGACGGCAGTCGCGGCCTCCTCGGCGCCGTCGGAGGTCACGTCGAGCCGGTAATTGCCCCATTCGACGGGCGCGGCGATCTTCGCCGGCTCGGTCGCGGAGACCGTGACCTGCCCGTCCGAGACGCGCCTCGTGGTGGTGACGCCCTCATAGTTCCAGCGGCCATCCTTGAAGAACCACTGGTAGTTGCGGCGGACCTTCGAGAGCACCCATTTCACGTTCGGCCGGCTGAGCCGCTTGCCGTCGCCGGTCGCCATGATGACGTCGAAGGTCGCGGTCTGGTTGTTGCCGAGCTCGCCGTCCTTGAAGGTCTGCCGGACGCCGATGGCCGCGCCCTTGGGCACGATCGGCACGGTGACGGAGCGGGCGATGGCGCGCCCGCCGGGCTCGCCGACGCGCACGGTCATCTCGACCTCGAGCGGGCGGTTGGTCTCGGCCTGCTGGACGGGGTTGGAGATCGTCGCCTTGCCGGCGGCGTCGGTGGTGGCGCTCTCCTCGAATTCGGTCTGGACGGGATCGAAGGATTCGTCGGTCAGGCCGACCTGATAATCCCCGAAGCCGGGGATGGCGCTGGCGCTCGCGGCGCGCAGCGTCATCGAGCCGGTGACGTCGAGCGCGGAGCCCGGCGCGCCATAGAGATAGCGGGCGGCGACGTTGACCTCGGCCGGCTCGCCGGCCTGGAGCACCGGAGCCTTCGGAGCGAGCGTCAGCTCCAGCCGCTCGGGAACGTAATCCTCGACGAGGAAGGAGGTCTCGCCGATCGCCTGTCCCTTCGGATCGGCATAGGCGAGGACGCGCCAGGTGCCGGTGGCGGCGCCGGAGATCAGCGGGATCGAATGGGCGCGGCCGCCCGCACCCTGGTCCTCGACCTGACGGCGGCGGTACTCGACGCCGTCGGGGCGCTTGACCACGATGGTGAGCGGCAGGCCGGTGACGGCGGCGCCCTTGGCGTCGCGCAGCAGCGAGGTGAGATAGACCGTCTCGCCCGAGCGGTAGACGCCGCGCTCGGTATAGAGRWAGGCGTCGAGSCCGGCCGGSGCGACGCGGCCCTTCACRCCRCGATCSGASAGATCGAAGGCGGTCTGCTTCAGGTCGAGGAAGCCRTAATCCTCRCCSAGCMSGGCGGTGACGAKGCCSGGCGCATTGCCGCCTTCGCCCTTGGCGAGCCCTGCGTCGAAGCGGGCATAGCCGTTGGAATCGGTCTTTGCCGTGCCGAGCACCTCGTTGTTGCGGGCGATCAGGCGCAGCTCCGCGTTGGCGATCGGCTTGGCGTCGGCGAGCGAGCGGGCAAGCACATGCACGCCGTCCGGCCCGGAGAAGGAGGTCAGGCCGAGATCGGAGACGACGAACCACTGCGTCGCGCGGGTGGTGCCGTCATCGTAGGAATCGCCGTCGTCGCCGGTCGCGGGCGCGGCCGGGCCGCCCGAAGGCTTGGCGAACATGACATAGACGCCGGGTTTCAGGCTGCCGACCGCCTCGACCACCGGGAAGGCTGTGACGACGTCCTTGTTGAGCTCGGACTTCACGTCCATCGTGCCGGTCCAGACGCTCTGGCCCTTGTCGGAGGCGATCTGGCGGGATTGCCACGAGCCGAGCTGGCTCAGGAAGTCGTCGGAATGGACCGAGTTGATCAGGTTGCGGTCGCCGATCCGCATCACCTCGAGGTCGAGCTTGCCCGAATTGACCGAAACGACCGGGATGCCCTGCTGGCCGGTGCGGGGCAGGACGTAGTTCTTGCCGGTGAAGCGGACGGAGGGCGTGCGGTCGCGGACATAGATCTCGTAATCGGCCGATTTCAGCAGCGTCTCGTCGGGGATGGCGGAGGGCACGCCCTGGCGGATGACGATGGCGTAGCGCTCGCCATGGCGCAGCCCGTCGACGCAGATCTGGCGTTCCTCGCCGCTGACGGCGAAATCGCCGGAGCCGCCGGAGATCGCGACATAGGGCGCGAAATCGACATTGCCGCGGGCGAGCGGTTCGGAGAATTCGAAGCAGGCGCGCGGGGAGGCGGCGTCGGAATCGACCTGGTTCGAGAGCAGGCGGAAGCCGCGTTTTTCGCGCAGATCCTCATAGCTCTTCTGCAGCGAGGCATTGGCGGCGAGGTCGAGGCTGAGCCGATAGGTCGTCAGCGCCGGGCGCCAGAGCTCGTATTTCTCGAAGGTCTGGGCGAGCACGCCGAGCGAGGAGGCCTCGTCGGTGCGGTTGCTGGCGCGGCTATAGGCGAGATAGGCGGCGGTGATGGCGCGCTCGCGCATCTCCCAGCGCTCGCGATAGTCGCGCGGCTCGATGCCGCTGGCGGCGCGGGCCATGAGGCGCCAGGCGGCGGCATTGCCGGAATCGGCGACCACGGCGGCATTGGCGAGCGGCAGGGCGCCGCGCGCATCGCCGCGCCCGAGCACGATGTCGCCGGCGCGGACGAGATCGGCCGCCGGGCGGTTGCCGGCCGCGACCTCGCGCTTCAGCCGCTCCTCCAGCCTCTGCCCGTCGGCCGCGAGATCGGTGCGGATATAGGCCTTCTGGGCGAAGGCCGGGGCGGCCGCGAAGCTCAGGCAGAGCGCGACCAGGAGGCGGGACAACAGGTTCATCGTCGATCCTCTTCGGCGGCCGAGGGCTTCAGCGTGGCTGGCGAAGGCTTCGGACCGATGACGGTGCTGAACGGGCCGGCAGGCTATCACCGCGCCGCGCCCGTGCAAGTCATGCGCGTGAAGGATGCGGCGGCGCTGCGCGCGGGCTAGGCGGTCGCCCGGGATGACACGCGCTGGGATGCCTTTCTGCGGTTGCAGCGCCAGGCGTTCTGACGCTCAATGCAGCCGCTTCGCCGCTTCGCCGCTTGCCGAGGACGAGACCATGTTGCCTGACGATCGAAACCGAGCGCGAATCAAGCAAGCCGGTGCGGCCCTGCTCGGTCTGGCGCTGCTGGCGGCGGCGTCGGGCGCACAGGCGCAGGCTCCCGCCCCGGCCGCGCCCAATCCGCAGATGGCGGCGGCGCAGGCGAGCTTCGAGGCGCTGCCCGAGGCCGAGCGCAAGGCGATCCAGACCGATCTGATCTGGGCGGGCCAGTTCAACGGCGCGGTCAGCGGCTCCTTCGGTCCGCTGACCTTCCGCGCGATCAATGCGCTCAAGGGCGGGCGCGGGCCGGCGGACGGCGTCCTCGCCCCGGCCGACCGCGCGGCACTGGCCAAGGCGGCGCAGGCGGCACGCGATGCCGCCGGCTTCCGGCTGATCACCGACGACAAGACCGGGGTGCGCATCGGCATTCCCGGCAAGCTCCTGCCGAAGCGCGACGCGACGCCCGCCGGCGGCAGCCGCTGGCAGAGCGCCGACGACAAGGTGACGCTCGACACCACCGCCTCGCCGCCGGGCGACGATCTCGCGGCGCTGTTCGAGAAGGCCACCACTGTCAGCCCGAACAGCCCGCGCAAGATCACCTACAAGCTGCTCCGGCCGGATTTCTTCGTCGTCACCGGGGAGACGCCGACCGGGCGGTTCTATCGCCGGCTCGCAGCCGGGCCGCAGGGCCTGCGCGGCTTCTCGATCGGCTACGACAAGGCGCTGGCCCCGACCGTCGACAAGCTCGTCATCGCGATCGCCGCGAGCTTCGAGCCCTTCCCGACCGGGCCGGCGCCTGCAAGCGGGACTGCTGTCGCCAGTGCTGCTGCGCCGGCATCGGCGCCGCCGCTGACGCAGCCGGCGGCGCGCAGCAATGAGCGCTATGGCGTCGCGGTGCTGCTCTCCGACAAGGTCGCGCTCGGCGCGGCGTCGGCGGTCGAGGGCTGCCGCAGCCTGCGGGCCGGCGGGCGCACCGCCAAGCCGCGGGCGAAGGATGCCAGCGGCCTCGTGCTGCTCGATCTCGACGGAACCGGCGCGGCCAGGCCGCCCGCATTGGCGGGGCAGGCGCCGGATGCGGGCGCGGCGCTGGTGCTGGTGGCCTTCAGCGACGATGCCGGCAAACGCGCCGCCGTGGCGCTGCCGGGGCAGGCCCTGCGCGCCACCACCGGGGCGGCGGTGCTGGCGCCGCTGCAACCCGGACAGGCCGGAAGCCCGGCCTTCGACCGTCAGGGCCGGCTCGTCGGGCTGGTGACCGCCAACCCCTCCGACAAGCAACTCGTCGCCGGCATCGCGCCGCAGCGTTCCTATGCGCTGGCGGATTCCGCCGCGATCCAGGGCGTTCTCGGCAATGCCGGCCTGTCGCTGACGACCGATTCAGGCGCTGCCGCCAGCCTCAGCACCGGCGCGGTCGTCGACAAGGTTTCGGGCGCGGTCGTGCCGCTGGTGTGCGGGTTGTAGCGCTTTTCCGCTGACCGGTTTCCCGAAGCTCCCAGCGCGGGGAGCACCCGTGCCCGCTGTGACGAAACCCGCCGGAAAAGGCTCTTTCTCCGCCGAAATGCGAAGTTGCCACCGCTTCTGCGATCGGCTCAGATGACCCGGTTATCTCAAGAGCGCCCCGCCAGCGGTGAGGAGCGCTCAGCCCCTAAAACGATTTAGCGGAGGAATGACAGATGACCACCCTCGACAGACGCAGTGTGCTCAAGGGAGCGGCGGCGGGGGCTGCCGGCCTGATCGCCGCGCCTGCCATCGCACAGGCCAAGTTCCCATCCCGTCCCGTCACCCTGGTATGCCCCTGGGGAGCCGGCGGCGGCACCGATGCCGTCGTCCGCATCATCGCCTCGCTGCTGGAAAAGAGCCTCGGCCAGCCCTTCAGCGTGGTGAACCGCACCGGCGGCTCCGGCGTGGTCGGCCATTCCGCCATCGCGACGGCGCCGCCGGACGGCTACACGCTCGGCATCATCACCTCCGAGATCGCGATGATGCATCACCAGGGCCTGACGCAACTGACCTATGCAAGCTACACGCCGCTGGCGCTGATGAACGACGACCCGCCGGGCGTGCAGGTGAAGTCGGATTCGCCCTACAAGGACGTGAAGCAGCTCGCGGATGCGATCAAGGCCGCGCCCGCCGGCAAGTTCAAGGCGTCCGGCACCGGGCAGGGCGGCATCTGGCATCTCGCCCTCGTCGGCTGGATGCAGGCGATGGGGCTGAAGCCCGACCATGTCGCCTGGGTTCCCTCGAACGGCGCCGCGCCCGCGATGCAGGACCTCGCTGCGGGCGGGCTAGACCTCGTGACCTGCTCGGTGCCCGAGGCGCGCGCGATGATCGATGYCGGCCGCGCCAAGGCACTCGCCATCATGGCGGCGGAGCGCAACCCGCAATTCAAGGACGTACCGACACTGAAGGAGGCGCTGAACATCGAGGTTCCGCTCGGCTCCTGGCGCGGCATCGGAGGACCGAAGAACCTGCCGCCGGACGTCGCCAAGCTGCTCTCCGCCGAGCTGAAGAAGATCTACGACTCGCAGGAGTACAAGGACTTCATGAATTCGCGCGGCCTCTCGATGAAATATGCGGACGCGGAGAATTTCGGCTCGTTCATGGCCGAGAGCGACAAGGCGATGGGCGCCTTCATGAAGGCGGGCGGGCTCGCCAAGGGCTGACGCTCGGACCTCGCGCAGCCGGGCGCGGCCGCATACGCCGCGACCGGCCTCTTCCCGTCACGAAAGCCGTTTTTGCCCATGCTCCTCTCAGACAAGGTCACCGGAGGTATCGTCGCCGTTCTGGGCGGCCTCGCCTTCGCCTATGGCTCGCAACTGCCGCCGGTGCCCGGCCAGCAGATCGGCCCTTCCGCCTTCCCAATGGTGATCGGCGCTGGCCTCGTCCTCTGCGGCGGGCTGATCATGCTCGGGATCGGCCATCGCTTCGAGGAGGTTGCCGAGGCCGATCTCGCCAACCACACAGCGCCGGAGCAACTCGCGCCGCTGCCGGCCTGGCGCAACTGRCTGGCCTTGCTGCCGCCGGCGCTGCTGGCCTTCTACGCGCTGGTCTCGGAGACGCTGGGCTTCCTGCCGACGGCGGCGATCATGGTCCTGGTAGCGAGCCTCGCCTTCGGAGCCAGGCCGAAGCTCGCCGTGCCGCTGGCGCTCATCGCGCCCTTCGTCATCAACCTGATCTTCCTGAAGCTGCTGCGCGTGCCGCTGCCCGGCGGCATCCTGCCCTTCCCCTGGTGAGCGAGGCCTGACGATGGACACCGTCATCAAGGCCTTCGGGCTCGTCTTCCAGTTCGATGTGATGGTCGCGATCGTTGCCTCCGCGTTCTACGGGCTGACGGTCGGCGCGCTGCCCGGCCTGTCTGCGACGATGGCGACGGCGCTGCTGGTGCCAGTCACCTTCTATCTCTCGCCGATTGCCGCGATCGCGACGATCATCACCGCATCGGCTATGGCGATCTTCTCCGGCGACATTCCGGGCTGCCTCCTGCGCATCCCCGGCACGCCGGCCTCCGCCGCCTATACCGATGAGGCCTATGCGATGACGCGCAAGGGCCAGGCGGAGACGGCGCTCGGCATCTGCCTGTGGTTCTCGGCGCTGGGCGGCATCGCCGGCACGCTCTCGCTGATGCTGATCGCGCCGCTGCTGGCCGATGTCGCGCTCTCCTTCTCGACCTATGAGAATTTCTGGCTCGCCATGCTCGGCCTGATGTGTTCGACGCTGGTGGCGCGGTCCTCGCCGATCAAGGCGATCGCGGCGATGCTGCTCGGCCTGCTGATCACCTGCATCGGCATCGACAATCCCGGCGGCGTGCCGCGCTTCACCTTCGGCTCGACAGACCTGCTCGGCGGCATCGAGCCGATCCCGGCGCTGGTCGGCGTCTTCGCGCTGGCCGAGGTGATGCGCGCGCTGACCGAGCGCGAACCGCCCAAGATCGAAAACCGGCGCCTGGGCTCCATTCTCAAGGGGCAGTGGAAGCTCACCAAGGAATACCCCAAGCAGCAGACGCGCGGGAAYATCGTCGGCATCATCATCGGCGTSCTGCCGGGCGCCGGCGCCGACATGGCGGCCTGGGTAAGCTATGCGATGGCCAAGCGCTTCTCGAAGACGCCCGAGAAGTTCGGCACCGGCCATCCCGAAGGGCTGATCGAGGCCGGCGCCTCCAACAACGCCTCGCTTGCCTCGGGCTGGGTGCCGGCGCTGCTCTTCGGCATTCCCGGCGATACCATCACCGCCATCGCCATCGGCGTGCTCTACATGAAGGGGCTGAACCCCGGGCCGACGCTGTTCACCCAGCAAGCCGAGAGCATGTATGCGCTCTACATCATCTTCATCCTCGGCAACATCATCATGATCCCGTTCGGCATCGTCATGATCCGGCTGGCGAGCAAGGTCGTCGGCGCGCCGCGCTCGGCGGTGATGCCGGTGATCATGATCTTCTGCGCGGTCGGCGCCTTCGCGACGGCCGGCAACAACCTGTTCGCGGTCTGGTGCGTCGCCCTCTTCGGCATCATCGGCTTCGTGATGGAGAAAAACGGCTATCCGGTCGCGGCGATGGTGCTCGGCATCGTCATGGGGACGATGGTGGAGCAGAGCTTCGTCACCTCGCTGATCAAGTCGGACGGCTCGGTGCTGCCCTTCTTCGAGCGGCCGGTCTCGTCCGTGCTCGCGGCGATGACGGTTGCGGCGCTGCTCTGGCCGGTCTTCTCCTGGACGCGCGACTGGCTGAGGGGGCGGAGAGCCGTGGCGGCCTGACGAGCCGTCGCTATTTCTTCAAGAACGCCGCGAACGCCGCCATGGCCTCGGCCGAGCGCAGGCGCTCGCCGAAATGGTGGGCCTCCGTCGCGATGGTTTCGGCCACTGCCGCAGCCGAGCCGCGCTTCAGCAGCATCTTGGTCAGGGCGACCGATTGCGGCGGCAGTGCCGCCAGCGCCTTCGCCTTGGCGAGCCCCTGCTCCAGCGCCGTGCCCTCCGGCACCACGGCATTGACGAGCCCAGCCCCGGCGGCGGTCGCGGCGTCGAAGGCCTCGCCCAGCATCAGCAGTTCCGCCGCCTTCTTCGAGCCCGCGACCAGCGGCAGGAGATAGCTCGACCCGCCCTCGGGCGAGAGGCCGAGCGCGACGAAGGGCAGGCGGAAGCTCGCACCGCTGCCTGCGAAGGCGAGATCGCAATGCAGCAGCATCGTCGTGCCGATGCCGACGGCAAAACCCTCGACGGCAGCGACGATGGGCTTCTTCGCCGTCGAGATCGCGTCGAGGAAGTCGATGGCGACGCGCGGGCCTTCGCCGGCCGCGGCGGCCATGGCGAAATCCTTGATGTCGTTGCCGCTGGTGAAGCAGCCGCCGGCGCCGGTCAGCAGGATGGCGCGGACCGCGTCATCCGCCTCGGCCGTGGCGATGGCCGCGATCAGCCCGGCATAGCTGGCGCGGTCGAGCGCGTTCTTCCGGTCGGGCCGGTTCATGGTGATCTGCACGACGCCCGCCGCGACGATCTCGCTCAACACGCTTTCGCTCATCTCGGTCCGCCTTCCGGGGAATGTCCTGCCGGGATGGCATGCGGTTTCCCGGCCGGTCAAGCGAGGCGGGCTTCGCCTTTCGTCACGGATCGCCCGCTCTTCGCACCGGTGCCGTCGTCAGGCGGGAAGCGGAGCTTGCGCGATTGCGCGCGGCGCACAAGCTCCTATCCTGCCGGACACGCCGATAGGGGAGAGACGCTTGGCATCCGGTCTGTTCGCATTGCTCGACGATGTCGCCGGCATCGCCAAGGTCGCGGCGTCGTCCGTCGACGACATCGTGGCGCAGGCGGGCAAGGCGGGAGCCAAGGCGGCGGGCGTCGTCATCGACGATGCGGCGGTGACGCCGCGCTATGCCGTCGGTTTCGCGGCCTCGCGCGAATTGCCGATCATCTGGCGCATCGCGCTGGGCTCGCTGCGCAACAAGCTTCTCTTCCTGTTGCCCGGCGCGCTCATCCTGGCCGTGGTCGCGCCCTGGGCGATCACGCCGCTGCTGATGGCTGGCGGCGTCTTCCTCTGCTTCGAGGGGGCGGAGAAGCTGCTGGAGCTGGTGCTGCCGCATGGATCGCAGGATAGCGCGAAGGCGGGGGAGGCGGCGGCCGGCGATCCCACGGTCCTCGAACGGCAGAAGATCGCGGGCGCGATCAAGACCGATTTCATCCTTTCGGCCGAGATCATGGCGATCACGCTCGCGGGTGTGTCGGACCAGTCCTTCTGGATGAAGGCGGCCGTGCTCGCCATCGTCGGCATCGGCATCACCGCCGCCGTCTATGGCGTCGTCGCCCTGATCGTGAAGGCAGACGATGTCGGCGTGGCGCTCGCCGGCAATGAGCGCCCGGCTACCAGCTTGCTGGGGCTGAGGCGGCTGGAACCGGGCGAGGCGAGCTGGCCCGATCGCGCTTTGCGCCGGCTGACGCGGCCGCTCGGCCGCGGCCTCGTCGTCGGCATGCCCCATTTCCTCGGCCTGCTCGGCGCGGTCGGCACGGCGGCGATGCTCTGGGTCGGCGGCGGCATCATCATCCACGGGCTGGAAGGCTACGGGCTCGGCGCGCTCGGCCACTTCCTCCACGATCTCTCGGTCGCGACCGGGAAAGCCCTGCCGGCCGGGTTGAGCGGGGCGGGCGAATGGCTGGCGGGCGCGGTGCTCGCGGCGGCCTTCGGCCTCGTCGTCGGCGGCATCGCCATCGCCGCGATGCATTGGATGGTGAGCCCGATCTTCAAGCTGTTCCGCAAGGACGAGCGCAAGGCGTCRCTCGGCGGCTAGGCTTTCCCCGTTCAATCCAGCCAGGTGGTGAAGTTCTCGACCGGCTCGCGCTCGGGCACCAGGCGGTTGGCCGGGGCGTCGGGGTCGGCCTTGCCGATGGCAATGCCGCAGACCACGACCTCGTCCTCAGGGATAGCGAGCTCGCGCCGCACGACCGGGTGGAACTGGGCGAAAATCGCCTGCGGGCAGGAATCGAGGCCGTGGCCCTGCGCGGCGATCAGCAGATTCTGCACGAACATGCCGAGATCGAGCCAGGAGCCGATCTCCAGATCGCGGTCGATCGTGACCATCAGCGCGACCGGCGCGTCGAAGAAGCGCAGATTCGCCGCCGT
The DNA here is from genome assembly GCF_052113865.1 of Allobosea sp. TAB14. Classification (NCBI taxonomy): domain Bacteria; kingdom Pseudomonadati; phylum Pseudomonadota; class Alphaproteobacteria; order Hyphomicrobiales; family Alloboseaceae; genus Allobosea; species Allobosea sp. TAB14. Next base: position 42,937 of record NZ_JBFRDQ010000043.1, read on the forward strand.
CTGGCGCTTCATGCCCTCGATGTCGCCCTTCGCGACGCCGAGCAGGCCGTAGAGATCCCAGCCGACCTTGCGGCGGCGCGAGAGATAGGGCTCGCGGAAGCGCTCGGGGTAATAGCGGTATTCCTCGGTGCCGGGCCGCTCGCCGGCCTCGAGCGCGGCGAGCAGGGCGGTTTCGAGCCGCGCCCGCGCCTGCGGGCCGATCACGCGGAGCTTCCAGGGCTGCATATTGGTGCCGGAGGGCGCCTGCGCCGCCAGATCGATCAGCCGGCGCAGCAAGGCAGGATCGACGGGGTCGGGCCGGAAGGCCCGGATGGCGCGGCGCGCGCGGATCGCACGTTCGACAGCTTCGGCGGTCGTCATGGAAAGGTCGATCTCCTGCGGTCCTGTGTGTTCGGCAGCCTGCGGCGCAGTCTCGAATCGGTCGCGGCGCGGGTCTGCGTGGTTATCCTATAGGCGGATGAGGCGGGCGGCATCGGCCGGCCCGCAGGGAGGAACGAGCATGATGGCCGCAGCAAGGTTGGTGGTCGCGTTGCTGGCGGCGGCGGCCATGGGTTCACCCGCCGCCGCGCGCTCGGTCGAGACGATCGTGCTCGTCCGGCATGGCGAGAAGCCGTCCGGCGGCTTCGGCCGGCTCGATTGCCAGGGCCTCAACCGGGCGCAGGCCTTGCCCGGCGTGATCCTGGGCGCTTTCGGCAAGCCCGATGCGCTGTTCGCGCCCGATCCCGGCCATCTCAAGAAGGATGACGGCGTCAAATATCCCTATCGGCGTCCGCTCCAGACGCTCGAGCCGCTGTCGCGGCAGCTCGGCCTGCCCATCCAGACGCCCTATGGCTACAAGCAGACCGGGCGGCTGGCGCAGGCGCTCGATGCGCCCGACTATCGCGGCGCGACCGTGGTCGTCGCCTGGGAGCACAAGCGCCTCGTCGATCTCGCGCGGCGGCTCATGACCGAGCATGGCGGGGATGCCGATGCGGTGCCGCGCTGGCACGGCAGCGATTTCGACGGCATCTATGTCGTCCGCATCGCGCGCGACGGCGAAACGGCGAGCGCAAGCTTCGAGCAGCGCCGGCAGGGGCTGGACGGGCAGTCCCGGAACTGCCCGCCCTGAGGGTCAGCCGCCCTTGCGCGTCTCCAGGAAGGCGGCGTGCTCTTTCAGGAGATCGCCGCTGAGCGCCTTCGCGATCAGCGCGCGGGTGTTGGGCAGGCCGTAGATCGCGGCGAAGGAGCCGAAGCGCGGGCCCTGATCCTCGCCGAACATCACCTGGTAGATCGCCTTCCACCAGTCGCCCGAGACGCCCGGCCGCTCCGGCGTCGCGTTCTTGGCGGTGAGGTTCTGGTAGCGCGGGATGGCCCGGGCGACGTCCAGCGCGGTGTCCTGCACCATCTCGGGCGTCGGATCGGCTGGCAGGGCGGCCAGCGCCGCGTCGAGCTTGGTGAAGGCGTCGCGCTCGACCTCGTCGGCCGGGCGATAGCTCTTCGCCGGCTTCACGAAATCACGGAAATAGGCGATCGCGTAGCCGACCAGCGCGTCGAGGCGCGGATGGGTCTGCGGCGACATGCCCGGCGCATAGCGCTGGAGGAAGCCCCAGAGCACGCCCTTGTCCTCGGAATTCGCGACGGCGACGAGGTTCATCAGCAGGCCGAAGGTGACCTGCGTCCGGACSGCGTTRTCGCCTTCGCCCGAGGCGATSACCTCCGGCGCCGGCGGGTTGCCGKYATGGATRTGCCAGACSGGRTTGCCGAGCCGGTTCTTCCARTCCTGCCGCTCRTAGCCGYYGAGGAACTGCAGATACTCGTCGATGGCGCGCGGGATGACGTCGAAATGCAGCTTCTTGGCCTCGCGCGGGCGCTGGAACATGTAGAGCGCCAGGCTCTCCGGCGGGCCATAGGTCAGCCAGTCCTCGATGGTCAGGCCGTTGCCCTTCGACTTCGAGATCTTCTGGCCGAGATCGTCGAGGAAGAGCTCGTAGTTAAAGCCTTCCGGCGGCGTGCCGTCGAGCGCGCGGGCGATCTGCGAGGAGACCTTGACCGAGTCGATCAAATCCTTGCCGGCCATCTCATAGTCGACGCCGAGCGCGACCCAGCGCATCGCCCAGTCGGGCTTCCACTGCAGCTTCACATGGCCGCCGGTTACCGGTGAGACGAAGCGCTCCTTCGTCTGCGGGTCGGTCCAGGCGATGGTGCCGGCCTCGACATCGACCTCGTCGATCGGCACCTGCATGACGACGCGCGTCTTCGGGTGGATCGGCAGGAAGGGCGAATAGGTCGCGGCCCGCTCCTCGCGCAAAGTCGGCAGCATGATCTTCATCACCGCATCGTAGCGGGCGAGCATCTTGAGCAGCGTCGCATCGAACTCGCCGGCGCGGTACGAGTCGGTCGAGGACTTGAACTCGTARTCGAAGCCGAASYSGTCGAGGAAGGCRCGCAGGCGSGCRTTGTTRTGSCGGCCGAAMSWRTCATGCGTGCCGAAMGGRTCSGGSACCTCGGTCAGCGGCTTGCCGAGATTGTTGGCGAGCAGCTCCTTGTTCGGCACGTTGTCCGGCACCTTGCGCAGCCCGTCCAGATCGTCCGAGAAAGCGATGAGGCGGGTCGGAATCGTGTTGCCGGTCAGCACGCGGAAGGCGTGGCGGACCATCGAGGTGCGCGCGACCTCGCCGAAGGTGCCGATATGCGGCAGGCCCGAGGGGCCATAGCCCTTTGGCAGATCGAAAAGGGGTGCGTCAATGCGCGAAACGCACAGCGGCGGCATTCGGATGATCCTTTGCCGTGCTCCCCTGCCAGTATAGCTTGACGACCTCGCTGTGGCTGAAGCCGCAGCCCTCATCCTGAGGAGGTCGCGAATGCGGCCGTCTCGAAGGATGTTCCAGGGTGCTCTGGAACATCCTTCGAGACGCGCTCCTTTGGAGCGCTCCTCAGGATGAGGGCTGCGGAACGCATTTGCGAGGCTATCGATTTTGAAAGGAACCCCGCCTTGGACCGCGACCTGCTCGACAAGCTGACCGCCTGGCGACGCCATCTCCACGCCCATCCGGAGCTCGGCCGTCACGAGAAGGCGACGAGCGCCTTCGTGCAGGAGAAGCTGACCGAGCTCGGCGTGCCCTTCACCGCCGGCATCGGCGGCCATGGCGTGGTGGCGACGCTGAAGCGCGGCGCCTCCGAGCGCAGCGTCGGCCTGCGCGCCGACATGGACGCGCTGCCGATCCAGGAGGCCAGCGACCTGCCCTACAGGTCGAAGACGCCCAATGTGATGCATGCCTGCGGCCATGACGGGCATACCACCGCGCTGCTCGGCGCCGCGGCGCTGCTCAAGGGCGACGAGGGCTGGAGCGGCACGGTGCAGTTCGTCTTCCAGCCGGCGGAGGAGGGGGCGGGCGGCGCCCAGGCGATGCTCGCCGACGGCGTGCTCGAGCGCTTCCCGATGGAGCGCGTCTTCGCGCTGCATAACTGGCCGGGGCTGGAAGCCGGCACCGTCGCGGTGCATCGCGGGCCGGTGATGTCGGAGCCCGGACGCTTCAAGATCACGCTCACCGGCAAGGCGGGGCATGCGGCGCTCCCCGAGCAGACGCATGATCCGATCGTCGCGATGGGCCATCTCATTGTCGCGCTGCAGACGATCGTGTCGCGCAATGTCGATCCGATGGAGTCCGCCGTGGTCTCGATCGGGCAGGTGCATGGCGGGCTCGCCTCCAACCAGATCCCGACCAGCGTGTTCATCGAGGGCACTTTCCGCACCTTCGTGCCGGCGGTCAGGAACCGCCTGCTGGCGCGGCTCAAGGGCATCGCTGAGAACATCGCCGCGACCTTCGAGATGACGGCCGCGGTCGAGACGACGCATGGCAGCGCCACGATCAACACGGCTCCCGAGGAGGAGATGGCCGTCGCCGCCGGCGAGGCCGCGGGGCTCGCCGTCCGGCGCGACCTGAAGGCCAGCACCACGGGCGAGGATTTCGCCTATTTCCTGGAACGCCGCCCCGGCTGCTACATCTGGATGGGTAATGGCCCGGCCGTGAATGGCGGCGACCTGCACAATGACCGCTACGACTTCAACGACGCGATCCTGCCGGCAGCGTCCGGCTGGCTCGCGGCTGTGGCGAAGCAGGCACTGGCCAGCAACGCGCCCTGAGCTTCGCCAAGGCGGGCAACGTCTTCGAAGGCGAGGCGCCGGCGCCTCGCCTTCCGAACCGGAGGAACCGAAGCAGGCTGTCAGGGACAGAATCGGCAAGCTGGGTTTCGCTCGGCTGACCCAGTCGGCGATCATCGGCACGGCGAGCGCCGCGATCGGCAAGCTCGGGCTCGCGGCCGACGAGGTGCAGCGCCTGCAGGGCAATGTCGCCGTCGGCTATGCCGTGACCTATATCTTCGGCTCCTTCGGCGCGATCATCGTCTGCGTCAACATCCTGCCCTGGCTGATGGGGCGCAGCATCCGCGACGATGCGATCAAGGCGGAAGCCGCGCTGCTTGCCGGCATCCGCGTCTAGGGGCCGGGCGAGCAGCCGGCGGCGCCCGATCTGGTCGGGCGGCTCTACAAGGTCGAGAAGGTCGCCGGGCGAGCTGTCGCGGAGGTCGAGGCGCTGGCGCAGGGCGATGCGATCAGCATCGAGCGGATCAAGCGCGGCGGGGCCGTGGTCGGCGTCGAGCCCTCGCTGAAGCTGGCTGCGGGCGACATCATCCTCGTCGTCGGGCGGCGTGCGGGCGTCGTCGGCGTTGCCGCGCAGATCGGCCCGGAGCTGCAATCCTCGGAAGGCATGGATCTGGTCGTGCAGGTCCGGGACGTCGCCATCGCCAATCGCGACTTCATCGGCAAGAGCGTCCAGCAGATCAGGGACGCTACTGCGGGCAATCTGCGCCACGGCATCTATGTCACCGGGTTGCAGCGCGCCGGCAAGCCGTTGCCGCTGAAGCCCGACACGGTGATCGAGCCGGGCGATGTCGTGCAACTCTACGGCACGGCGGAAGACGTGCAGCGCGTCGCCAAGGTCGTCGGCACGGTGATCGTCGCCAGCGACAAGACCGATTTCGTCTTTCACGGGCTCGGGCTGGTGGTCGGCCTGCTCATCGGCCTCATCGTCGTGCGCATCGGCTCGATCCCGCTGACGCTYGGCAGCGGCGGCGGSGCSCTGCTCTCCGGCCTSCYSTTCGGCTGGTATCGCAGYCGCAACCTSRCSATCGGCAACATGCCGACGSCGGCATCGACCCTGCTGCGCGATCTCGGCCTCGCCGGCTTCGTCGCCGTGGTCGGCCTGCAATCCGGCCAGCAGGCGGTCAGCACCATCATCCAGCAGGGGCTGTCGATCTTCCTGATCGGTGTGGTCGTGACCATCCTGCCGMTGATCATCACCATGCTSGTKGGCCGCTACATCCTGCGCTACGACAATACGGCGATCTTCGCCGGCGCGCTCTCGGGCTCGCGCAGCGCCAATCCCGCCTTYGGCGAGGTKCTCGACAAGGCCGGCAATTCCATCCCGACCACGCCCTTCGCGATCACCTATGCGCTCGCGAATGTCTTCCTGACCCTGCTCGGCCCGCTTGTCGTGGCCTTCGCCTGAACGAAACGAGGAGACGCAAGATGGCAGCCGATTACAGCCAGTATGCCAAGCTCAGCCCGTTCGAGCTCAAGGACGAATTGATCAAGCTGGCTTCGGGCCGGGAGAACCGGCTGATGCTCAATGCCGGCCGCGGCAACCCCAATTTCCTCGCGACCTTGCCGCGCCGGGCCTTCTTCCGGCTCGGCCTGTTCGCGGCGAACGAATCCGAACTGTCGTTCTCCTACATGCCGAACAATGTCGGCGGCCTGCCGCAGATCGCCGGGATCGAGGGGCGCTTCGAGCGCTTCATCGCCGATAACCGCGACCAGCCCGGCGTCGTCTTCCTCGGCCGGGCGCTGAGCTATGTGCGCGACCAGCTCGGCCTCTCGGCCGCGGCCTTCCTGCACGAGATGGTCGAAGGCATCCTGGGCTGCAATTACCCGGTGCCGCCACGGATGCTCCGGGCCAGCGAGGAGATCGTCAAGCACTACATCGTCAAGGAGATGGTCGGCGGCTTCATCCCGCCCGGCAATGTCGATCTCTTCGCGGTCGAGGGCGGCACCGCCGCCATGACCTATATCTTCAACACGCTGAAGCAGAACGGCCTCGTCAAGAAGGGCGACAAGGTCGCGATCGGCATGCCGGTCTTCACGCCCTATATCGAGATCCCCGAGCTCGACGAATACGGGCTGGTCGAGGTTGCGATCAACGCCGATCCGAAGAAGGAGTGGCAATATCCGGATTCCGAGCTGGAGAAGCTCAAGGACCCGGCGATCAAGATCTTCTTCTGCATCAATCCGAGCAATCCGCCCTCGGTGAAGATGGATGATCGCAGCCTGGAGAAGGTCGCCGCGATCGTGCGCGAGCACCGGCCGGACCTGTTCATCCTGACGGACGACGTCTACGGCACTTTCGCCGACGATTTCCGCTCGCTCTTCGCGCTCTGCCCGCAGAACACGATGCTGGTCTATTCCTTCTCGAAATATTTCGGCGCGACGGGCTGGCGTCTCGGCGTGGTCGCGACGCATCGGAACTCGATCTTCGACAAGGCTTTGGCAGCCCTGCCGGAGGCGGCCAAGGCCGCGCTCGACCGACGCTATGGCTCGCTCCTGCCGGATGTGCGCTCGCTCAGCTTCATCGACCGGCTCGTCGCCGACAGCCGTACGGTGGCGCTGAACCACACCGCCGGCCTCTCGACGCCGCAGCAGGTGCAGATGGTGCTGTTCTCGCTCTTCGCCCTGATGGACGAGGCCGATGGCTACAAGGCGGAGCTGAAAAAGCTGATCCGCCGGCGCGAGGCGGCGCTCTATCGCGAGCTCGGCGTCGCGCAGGAGAGCGATCCCAACGCGGTCGACTACTACACGCTGCTCGATCTCGAGGCGATCGCGCGCGACCTCTACGGCGACGATTTCGCGGCCTGGGTGAAGGACAACGTCAATCCCGACGAGCTGCTGTTCCGCATCGCCGACGAGACCGGCATCGTGCTGCTGCCCGGCCGCGGCTTCGGTACCCAGCAGCCGGCCGGTCGCGCCTCGCTCGCCAATCTCAACGAGTTCGAATACGCCAATATCGGGCGGTCCTTGCGCGGCATGGCCGAGGAGTTCCACGCGCTCTACGAGAAGGGCGGCGGCGGCAAGCGGTCCGGCAGGGGCAAGGCCAAGGCGAAAGACGCCGCCGCTGCCGACAAGGTCTCCGCCAAGGGCAAGGGCGGTCAGAAGGGGCTGACCGGGAAGAAGCGCAAATAGAGGCGGCTGTAGGTCCCGTCGTCCCAGAGGCTCTGGAGCGCGTAGTCGATGGCGCGTTGCAGGGCCGGGTCGTCCTTGCGCAGCAGGAAGGCGACGCCCTCGCCGAAATAACGGCTCTCGAGATAGGGCCCGCCCGAGAAGGCAAGCTCGCCGCCGCTGGCGGAAATCAGCAGCGCCAGCGCCGGGCCGTCACCGAAGACATATTCGGCGTCGCCGCTGCGCAACGCCGCGACGGCGGCGTTCAGGCCGCTGGTCTCGCGGAAGGTGTCGAAGCGGCGCGGCTGGATGGTGCAGGTCCAGCCGAGCTTGTCGCAGACGGCGCGGGCGAGCTCGACCGAGAAGCCGGTCAGCGCCCCGTCCGGCCCGGCGAAATGGAAGGGCGGATAGTCGTCATCGGTCAGGAAGCGCACGACGCGCGGCGGGCCGGGCTCGGGCCGGTCGAGCCTGATGCGCGGATCCCAGAAATTGGGGATGGCGATGCGCGGCTGGTCCTGCGCCGCGGCAGTCGCGGTGGCGAGGAGTGCGAAGGCAAAGGCGGCGAGCGCGCGAAGCATTGCGCGCATCTGGCGCCGGATGGCGGCGGGGATCAAGGGCCCGCCGTCATGCTCGGGTCTGACCCGAGCCTCTCTTGCTTGCCGGATGTGGGTCCGGAAGTCTTCTCGTTACGAGGTTCTCGGGTCGAAGCTGCGCCTCGCCCGAGAATGGCCTCGCCCGAGAATGACGGTGAGGCTCAACCCAGGCTCGCCGCCGTCGCCTTCGCGCCCTTGTCGAAGAGCGCAGCGAGATGCGCGGTCACCGGTTTCCTAAACCGTTGCTCGCCCGGCAGGTCGCTGCCGAAGATCGCCTCGATGCCGAGCAGGCTCGCGCTCAACGCCTCGGCGTTGCGGCCCGCGACATCGGCCCGGCGCTTGAACTCCGCCGCCAGCGGGTCGCGGACGTCGATGGCGCCGCCCTTCTCGTCGGTGCCGGTGACGTAGCGCATCCAGGCGGCGACGCCCAAAGCGAGGTGGTCGATTCCGGCGCCCGCCTTCAGCCGCTCGCGGATGGTGCCGAGCAGGCGCTGCGGCAGCTTCTGCGAGCCGTCCATGGCGATCTGCCAGGTGCGGTGGCGGATCGCCGGGTTCTGGAAGCGGGCGAGCAGAGCCTTCGCGTAATCCGCCAGTGCGACGCCCTGCGGTGCCGGCACGGTCGGGATGATCTCGCTCCAGAGCCCCTGCAGGAAGCGGGCGAGGACGGGATCGCCGCTGGCCTCGGCCACCGTCTCATGGCCGGCGAGATAGCCGAGATAGGCGAGCGAGGAATGCGCGCCGTTCAGCATCCTAAGCTTCATGAATTCGAAGGGCGCGACCTCCGTCACCATCTGCGCGCCGACCTGATCCCATTCGGGACGCCCATCCGCGAAAACGTCCTCGATTGCCCACTGCCGGAAGGGTTCGCCGATGACGGGCGCGGCATCGTCCAGGCCGGTCAGCTTGGCAACCTCGGCGATGTCGGCCTCGGTCGTCGCCGGCACGATGCGATCGACCATCGTCGCCGGGAAGGCGCCATTGGCCTCGATCCAGGCGGCGAGCCTGTCGTCGGTGAGCGCGGCGAAGTCGCGGACGAGGCCGCGCAGGACATGGCCGTTGGAGGGGAGGTTGTCGCAGCAGAGCGCGGTGAAGGGGCCAAGGCCTTCCGCCCGGCGCACGCGCAGGCCAGCAACCAGGATGCCGATGGCGGAGCGCGGCGCGTCCGGGTTTTCGAGATCATGGACGATGTCGGGATGGTCGGCTCTGAGCTTGCCGGTCGCCGGATCGTGGCAATAGCCCTTCTCGGTGACGGTCAGCGAGACGATGCGGGTCTCGGGCGAAGCGAGCTTCGCGACGAGGGCGGCCGGGCTTTCCGGCGCGACGAGCACATCCAGCACCGAGCCGATGACGCGCAGCTCCGGCCCCGTGGGGGCGAGCTTCAGCAGGGTGTAGAGCCCGTCCTGCGGTTTCAGCCGGTCGCGCTGGTCGGGGCGCTGGAGGCTGGCGCCGGTGATACCCCAGGCTCCGAAGCGGCTCTCCAGCGCGTCCTCGGTGTATTCGGCGAGATGGCCGCGGGCGAAGGCGCCGAGGCCAAGATGGACGATGCCGGGCCTGAGGGCGGCGCGGTCATAGGCCGGGCGGCGGACGCCCGCCGCGATCTGGCCGAGAGTGGCGTTGGAAAGGCGGGTCACAGCTTGTAGGCCTCCTTGGCGAGGCGATAGGCGAGGTCATGCGCCACTTCGGCCGCCTCGTCCTCCTCCAGCCGGTGCTCGGCGACGAGTTTCGCGAGATAGGCGCAATCGACCCGGCGGGCGAGGTCGTGGCGGGCGGGGATCGAGAGATAGGCGCGGGTGTCGTCGTTGAAGCCGACGGTGTTGTAGAAGCCGGCCGTCTCGGTCGTCAGCTCGCGGAAGCGCAGCATCGCCTCCGGCGCATCGAGGAACCACCAGCCCGGTCCGAGCTTCAGCGCCGGGTAATGCCCGGCGAGCGGGGCAAGCTCGCGCGAATAGCTGGTCTCGTCGAGGGTGAAGGCGATCACGGTGAGGTTGCGCTCGTTGCCAACGGCGTCGAGCAGCGGCTTCAGCGCTTCGACATAGTTGGTCGCGGTCGGGATATCGCAGCCCATGTCGCGGCCGAAATGCTCGAACAGCGCAGCGTTGTGGTTGCGCCAGGAGCCGGGATGGATCTGCAGGACGAGCCCGTCGTCCAGGCTCATCTTGGCCATCTCGGTCAGCATCTGGCCGCGGAACAGGTCGGCGTCCTTGGCCGAGACCTTGCCCTTCAGGATCTTGGCGTAGAGCTTCTCGGCCTCGGCATCGGAGAGATTGGCGGTGCGCGCCGTGGCGTGGCCGTGGTCGGAGGAGGTGGCGCCGCGCTGCTTGAAATAGGCGCGCCGCTGGCGATGGGCGGCGAGATAGCCGGTCCAGGAGCCGACATCCTCGCCTGTCAGTTCGCCGAGCTTTTCGAGGTTCTCGGCAAAGCCCTCGAATTCCGGATCGACGACGCTGTCGGGCCGATAGGCGGTGACGACCTTGCCGCCCCAGCCGGAGTCGCGGACCATGTCATGCCATTTCAGGTCGTCGAGCGCGCCTTCGGTCGTGCTGATCGCCTCGATGTTGAAGCGCTCGAACAAAGCGCGCGGACGCAGTTCCGGCTCTTCCAGCTTGGCCGCGATCTTGTCGTAGATCCGGTCGGCATTTTCCGACGTCAGGCGCTCGTTGACGCCGAAAATGGTCGAGGCCGCGTGCTCGAACCAGAGTCTGGTCGGCGTGCCCCGGAAGAGATGCCAATGGTCTGCGAAGATCTGCCAGATCTTGCGCGGGTCGGTCTCGACCGGAGCGCCGTCCTTGCGCGGAATGCCGAGCTGTTCGAGCTGCACGCCCTGCGAATAGAGCATGCGGAAGATGTAGTGGTCGGGCTTGACGAAGAGCGTCGCCGGATCGGGAAACGGGTTGTTCTCGGCGTACCAGCGCGGATCGGTATGGCCGTGCGGGGAGATGATCGGCAGGTCGCGGATCGCTGCGAAGAGCCGTCGCGCGATGCCGCGCGTCACTGGATCGGCGGGAAAGAGGCGATCATCGTGCAGCAACATGGGGTATCTCCCTAGTGTTTGGCCGATCTCTAGAACTGCGCGCAGCAGGGGTCAATCGCGTGGTATACTAGTGCGCCAGAGACGCTTGTTTGTAAGCATCCGAAGTGGCGGGGTTGGGCTTGCAAGCGCTGCCGGACCCACGCCATCCTGCCCGCCGCAAACGGAGCGATGACGATGACGACGCGGCGTGAACTTCTGGCAGGGGCCGGTCTGGCGGCTGTCGCAACCCAGATGCCGGCGATCGCTTTCGCCCAGGCGAAGGATGCCGTCACCATCGGCATGACGCTGGAGCCGCCGACGCTCGACCCGACCTCCGGCGCCGCGCAGGCGATCCGCGAGGTGACGCTGCAGAACATCTTCGAGGGGCTGGTCAGGATGGACCGGACCGGCAAGATCCAGCCCTGCCTCGCCGAGAGCTGGGAGATCGCGCCCGACAACGTCACCTATCGTTTCACGCTCAGGAGCGGCGCGACCTTCCATGACGGCACGCCCTTCACCTCCGCGGAGGTGAAATTCTCCTTCGAGCGGGCCGTGGCGCCGGATTCGACCAATGCGCAGCGCCAGCTCTTCACGCCGATCGCGGAGATCGCGACACCCGATCCCGCGACCGTCGTCATCAAGCTCAAGCAGCCGACGGCGAGCTTCCTCTACGGGTTGAGCTGGGGCGATGCCGTGATCGTCGCGCCGGCGACGGCGGCGAACAACAAGACCGCCCCGATCGGAACCGGGCCGTTCAAGTTCGCGCGCTGGAACCGGGGCGACCGGCTCGAACTCACCCGCTTCGACGGCTATTGGGGGCAGAAGCCGTCATTGGCGAAGGCGACCTTCCGCTTCATGTCCGATCCACAGGCGCAGGTCGCGGCGCTGCGGGCCGGCGATGTCGACGCCAACACCAATCTCTCGGCGCCCGAGGCGGTGCCGCAGCTCCAGGCCGATCCCAGGCTCAAGGTCACCATCGGCAAGACCGAGGGCGAGACGGTGCTCGCCACCAACAACGCCAAGCCGCCCTTCGACAATCCCAAGGTGCGGCAGGCCATCGCCCATGCGCTCGACCGCAAGACCATCGCTCTCGGCGTCTACGGCTTCGACGTCACCCCGATCGGCAGCCATTTCTCGCCGCTGCACCCGGCCTATATCGACCTGACCGGCACCTACCCTTACGACCCCGAGAAGGCGAAGGCGCTGCTCAAGGAGGCGGGTTTCCCCAACGGCTTCTCCTGCACGCTGAAGCTGCCGCCCCCTTCCTATGCGCGCCGGGCCGGCGAGATCGTCGCGGCGCTGCTGGGGCAGGTCGGGATCAACGTTTCCATCGAGCCGCTCGAATTCCCGCAATGGCTGGAGCGCGTCTTCCGCAACAAGGATTACGACCTCAGCATCATCGCCCATACCGAGCCGCTCGACATCGATATCTATGCGCGCGACGACTACTACTTCCAGTACCGGAACCCCGCCTTCAAGGCGCTGGTCGCCAGGATCGCGGGAACGCTGGACGAGGGCGAGCGCAACGAGCTCTACAAGCAGGCGCAGCGCATGCTGGCTGATGACGCGGTCAACGGCTTCCTGTTCATCCTGCCGAAGATCACCGTCGCCAAGGCCGAACTGGAAGGTATGTGGACCGACTGGCCATTGCCGGTGACGCCGCTGGCGGAGCTGCGCTGGCGTTGAACGCGGCTCCGCCCGGGATCTTCTCGTGATCGGCTACATCCTGCGCCGCCTCGTCGTGCTGGTGCTGACGCTGCTGGCGGCGGCGCTGGTGATCTTCCTCGTGCTGGAGGTGCTGCCGGGTGATCCGGCAGCGGTGACGCTGGGCCTCAACGCCTCGCCCGAGGCACTGGCCGCGCTCCACGCCGAGCTGGGCCTCGACAAGCCGGCGCCGCTGCGCTTCCTCCTCTGGCTCGGCGGGCTCGCCAGCGGTGATCTCGGCCTGAGCTATACCTATCGCGTCCCGGTGGCGCAGCTCATCATGGAGCGGATGGCGGTGACGCTRCCGCTCGCCGTGCTCGCGATCGCGCTTGCCGTCCTGATCGGCATGCCGCTCGGCGTGCTTGCCGCCTCGCGCCATGGCAGGCTGGCCGATGCCGGCGTCATGGCCTTCGCGCAGGCGGGGCTCGCGATTCCGAATTTCTGGTTTGGGCTCTTGTTGGTGCTCGTCTTCGCGGTCGGACTCGGCTGGCTGCCGGCGGGCGGCTTTCCGGGCTGGCAGGCGGGGCTGGCCACCGCGCTGAAATCGCTGGCCATGCCGGCGCTGGCGCTGGCCCTACCGCAGGCGGCGATCATCGCGCGGGTGACGCGCTCGGCCATGCTCGACACGCTGCAGGAGGATTTCGTCCGCACCGCCCGCGCCAAGGGGCTGAGCGAGGGCACGACGATGCGCCGGCACGCGCTGCGCAACGCGCTGATCCCGGTGGTGACGATCCTCGGCCTGCAATTCTCCGTGCTGATCGCCGGCGCCATCATCATCGAGAACGTCTTCGCCTTGCCGGGGCTGGGGCGGCTCGTCTTCCAGGCCATCGCCCAGCACGATTTGATCGTGGTCAAGGACCTCGTCATGCTCTTTGCCGGCCTCGCCATCATCATCAATTTCGCCGTGGAACTGCTCTACGGGCTGATCGATCCGCGGCTGAGGCAGGCATGAGCGCGCTCGCGGACAAGGCGCCCGGCGGCAGGAAGCGCTGGTGGCTCGCACCGTCCTTCCTGATCGGGGCGGCATTGAGCCTTGCCGTGGTGGCGCTGGCGCTGGTTTCCTATGTCTGGACGCCGCATCCGCCGACGCAGATGGCGATCCTCCGGCGCTTGCAAGGCCCATCCGCCGCGAACTGGTTCGGCACCGACCCGTTCGGCCGCGACGTCTTCTCGATGATCATGGTCGGCGCGCGCAACTCGCTGGCGGTGGGGCTGGGCGCGGTCGGCATCGGCATGGTGCTGGGGACGGTGCTGGGGCTGATCGCGGCGGTGAGGCGCGACGGCGTCCTCGACAACATCATCATGAGGACCGCCGATTTCACCCACGCCTTCCCGGCGGTGCTGACGGCGATCATGATGACCGCCATCGCTGGACCTGGCATGCTCAATGCCGTCGTCGCGATCGGCGTGCTGAACCTGCCCTATTTCGCGCGCCTCGCACGCGGCGCGGCGCTGCAGGTCTGGGCGCAGGATTTCATCCAGGCGGCGCGGGCCAACGGGCTGAACAATCGCCAGATCACCATAGCCCATGTGCTGCCCAACATCGCCGGCATCCTGGTGGTGCAGGCGACGATCCAGTTCGCGTTGGCCGTGCTGGCGGAGGCGGGTCTGTCCTATCTTGGCCTGGGCACGCAGCCGCCCAACCCCTCCTGGGGGCGGATGCTCAACGAAGCCCAGACCTTCATGGCGGCGCAGCCCTGGCTTGCGATCTTTCCGGGTGCCGCGATCGCGCTGACCGTGCTGGGATTCAATCTGCTCGGCGACGGTCTGCGCGACGCGATCGATCCGCGCCTGCGCCGCAGCCGGTGAGGGTTGAAGGGAATGAGGATGCTTCGATGACCGACCTTGCCGATCTGAGCGCGGCCGAACTGCTGTCCGCCTATCGCGGCCGCTCGCTCTCGCCGGTCGAGGTGACGGAGGCCGTCATCGCCCGCATCGCCGCCTGGGAGCCGAAGCTCGACGCGCTCTGGGCCTATGACCCCGACGCGGCGCGGGCGCAGGCAAAAGCCTCGGAGGCGCGCTGGCTGAAGGGCGAGGCGCTGGCGCTCGACGGTGTGCCCGGCACGATCAAGGAGAATATCCGCACCAAGGGCGTGGCCGTGCCGCTGGGCACGGCCGCGAACGATCTCGCTCCTTCCGCCGACGATGCGCCCCCGGCGGCAAGGCTGCGCGAGGCCGGCTGCGTCATCCTCGSCAAGACGACGATGCCGGATTACGGCATGCTCTCCTCCGGGCTGTCGAGCTTCCACAGGCTCGCACGCAATCCATGGGACGTGACGAAGAATCCCGGCGGCTCCTCGGCCGGGGCCGGTGCGGCCGGGGCTGCGGGCTATGGCCCCTTGCATGTCGGCACCGATATCGGCGGCTCGATCCGCCTGCCGGCGGGCTGGTGCGGGCTGGTCGGTCTGAAGCCGAGCTTTGGGCGCGTGCCGATCGACCCGACCTATTACGGCCGCGTCGCCGGGCCGATGACGCGCACGGTTGAGGATGCCGCGCTGATGATGCGGGAACTCTCGAAGCCCGATGCGCGCGACGGCATGAGCCTGCCGCCGCAGGACATCGACTGGCTGGCGCTGGACATCGACCTGAAGGGGCTGCGCATCGGCCTCCAGCGCGATGCCGGCATCGGGCTCCCCGTCGAGCCCGAGACGAAGGCTGCGATCGAGGCGGCGGCGAAAGCCTTTGCCGATGCCGGGGCCATCGTCGAGCCGGTCGGGCCTCACATCACCCGCGCGATGCTCGACGGGCTCGACGATTTCTGGCGCCAGCGCGCCTGGGCCGATATCGGCGCCCTGCCGGCGGAGAAGCAGGCCCAGGTGCTGCCCTATATCTTCCAATGGGCGCAGCGCGGGCAGAACCTGCCGGGCGAGCGGGTCTATCGCGGCATGAGCCAGATGATGGCGATGCGCGACGCCGCGCTGAAGGCGATCCTGCCTTACGATTTCATCCTCTCGCCGGTGTCGCCGGTGCCGAGTTACCCGGCGGAATGGGCCTCTCCCGTCAACGATCCGGCCAAGCCCTTCGAGCATATCTGCTTCACGGTGGCGGCGAACATGTCGGACCAGCCGGCGGTCTCGGTTCATGCCGGGACGACGAAGGCCGGGCTGCCGATCGGCCTGCAGATCACCGGCAGGCGCTTCGACGATCTCGGCGTGCTCAGGATGGCGCGGGCCTGGGAAGAGATGCGCGGCCCGATCATCTGGCCGCGCGCACCCTCGGCCTGACGCTTTCATCGAACAGGAGAGAAGCCATGGATCTGCAACTCAAGGGCAAGCGCGCGCTGGTGACCGGTGGCAGCAAGGGCATCGGGCGCGCCATCGCGCGGCARCTCGCGCTCGAGGGCGCCGATGTCGTCATCGCCGCGCGCAACCGGGACGAGCTGGCCGAGGCCGCCTCGGCGCTCGCGGCCGAGAGCGGGCGCAAGGTGGTTGGCCATACCGTCGATACCCAGCACGACGACTCGGTGAAGGCGCTCGTCACCCATGCCGTCGAGGTGCTCGGCGGGCTCGATATCCTCGTGAACGCGGCGGGCAAGCCGGGCGGGCAGGCGCCGCCGCCGAAGCTTGCCGAGATCACCGACGCGCTGTTCTGGGACGACGTCAACGTCAAGGTGATGGGCTATCTGCGCATGGCGCGCGAGGCCGCGCCGCATATGGCGGCGAATGGCTGGGGCCGGATCATCAATATCAGCGGTCTCGCGGCGCGCTCGACCGGCTCCACCATCGGCTCGATGCGCAATGTCGCGGTCGCGGCGATGACCAAGAACCTCGCCGACGAGCTCGGCCCGCAAGGCATCAACGTCACCGTCGTCCATCCCGGCGTGACGCGGACCGAGCGCACGGCCTGGCTGGTCGGGGCGCGGGCGCAGGCGAGCGGCAAGAGCGAGGCGGAGGTCGAGGCCGGCATGACCGCGAACGTCACCATCGGCCGGCTGGTCGATGCGGCGGAGGTCGCGGATATCGTCGCCTTCCTCGCCTCGCCGCGCAGCGTCGCGATCAATGGCGATGCCATCGCCTGCGGCGGCGGCATGCGGGGCGCCATCCACTACTGAGGCAGCCCCTTACCGAGGCAGCAGCGCCCTCAGAACAGCAGATGCGGGGCGAACAGCGCGAGCCCCATGAAGGCGATCGCGACGGCGCCAAGCCCGCCTCCAACGCCGGCGAGCAGCGCCACGCCGGTGATGATCGAGGCCGAAGCGACGACGATGCCGATCTGGAGCAGGCCCGAGGCGATCTCGAAATTCTCGTTGCGGGCCTTGTAGTCGTCGCGCTGCTGCTCGGCCGCCTTGGCCCGCGCCATCAGCTCCTTGCGGCCTTCATTGGTCTCGGGCTCGCTGTTGTAGCGGGCGGCCGTCGCCTTCCAGCCGTCGATGCGCTTCTGCAGCCGGTCGCGGGTCGCCGCATCGGCGGTCGCGGCAAGATCGAGCTCGAGCGTTTCCGCCGCCGTGGTCACGACGGTGCCGCGGATCGTCTTGGCCTGGAAGAAGGCCCAGAGATTGGAGGCGTCGATGTTGCGCGCGATCGCGTCGTTCTCGGCCTGCTTGCCGCCGATCTCGGCCAGCGCCAGCAGCAGGGCCAGACAGGCGATCAGCAGCGCGATGCGCTTGTTGCCGCCTTCCGGGATCTCGACAGGTTCCGACATCGAATCACCTCGCAGGGCCACTATGGCCGCTGTTTAAGGCTTTCCGTTGCGGCAGCAAGATGTCGGATCGCCATGCGCCCTGGCGGGCAAGATGGCGTTCCGTTTTCCTCTTGCATCGGATTCGTCCGAAAASSGGWTTCCACTTTYCGGTCCGATGTCAGCGCCCCGCCCGCGGATGGGCGGCGTCATAGGCCGCCATCAGCCGGGCGGAATCGACGCGGGTGTAGATCTGCGTGGTCGAGAGCGAGGCGTGGCCGAGCAGTTCCTGGATGGCGCGCAGATCGCCGCCGCGCCCGAGCAGATGCGTCGCGAAGGAGTGGCGGAGCGAGTGCGGCGTCGCGGATGAGGGCAGGCCGAGCGCGCCGCGCAGCCCCTCGACCGCGAGCTGGATGATGCGGGGCGATAGCGGCCCGCCCTTGGCGCCGACGAAGAGCGGACCTTCCGGCGGCAGGCGCCAGGGGCAGAGCTTGAGATATTCCGCGATGGCGGCCACCACCACCGGCAGCACCGGCACCATCCGCGTCTTCGAGCCCTTGCCGATCACGGTCAGCGTCTCGCCGGCGCTTTGCGGCGCCTGGGCACGGGCGAGCGAGAGCGCCTCCGAGATGCGCAGGCCGCTGCCATAGAGCAGGCCGAGCACGGCGGCGTCGCGGGCCAGGATCCATTGCTCGCGCTCCTCGCCGGCGCGGGTGTCGGCCTGGGTGACGGCGCGCGCGGAGGCGGGTTCGAGCGGGCGCGGCAGCGATTTGCCGAGGCGGGGCCCGCGCGTCGCGGCGAAGGCCGCGGCGGTAAGCTTGCCGCTGCGCTCGCCGAAGCGGGCGAAGGAACGCAAAGCCGCGAGCTGGCGCATCAGCGTGCGGTTGCCGACGCCCTCGCGCCGGCGTTGACCGAGAAAGGCGCGCAGGTCGGCGGGCTTCAGCGCGGCGATATCGGCGAGCGAGGGCGCTCCGCCGAGATGCCCGGTGAGAAAAGCGGTGAACTGGCCGAGATCGCGGCCATAGGCTTCCAGTGTCTTCGGCGAGAGGCGCCGCTCGGCCGAAAGATGGGTCAGCCAGTCCTGCCGGAAGGAGTCGAAATCGGTCATCGCGGAAGCATGACGCTCCTGCCTTAACAGCAGCCGAATCGGTGCTAGACACTGGCAGGATGGACGAGACGGCGGACATGATCGAAGGCGGCACGGTCGACGTGCTGATCCCG
Source organism: Allobosea sp. TAB14 (assembly GCF_052113865.1). Lineage (NCBI taxonomy): Bacteria > Pseudomonadati > Pseudomonadota > Alphaproteobacteria > Hyphomicrobiales > Alloboseaceae > Allobosea > Allobosea sp. TAB14. Next base: position 61,328 of record NZ_JBFRDQ010000043.1, read on the forward strand.
CTCGGGCTCGACCAGGCCTATAGCTATGCCGTGCCGCCGGGGCTCGCGCTTGCGCCCGGCGATGTCGTGCAGGTGCCGCTGGGGCCGCGCGAGACCGTCGGCGTGGTCTGGGCCGTCGGGGCCGGGCGCGGCGGCAACCTCAAGAAGGTCACCGGCAAATACGACATGCCGCCGCTTGATCCGGCGCTCAGGAAGCTCGTCGACTGGGTCGCCTGGTACACGCTCGCGCCGAAAGGCTCGGTGCTCGCATTGGCGCTGCGCCGGCAGCCGGACGACACGCCCGAGCGACCGAAGCTCGGCGTCAGGCTCGCCGGGCCGCCGCCCGGCCGGATGACGCCGGCCCGCGCTCGTGCCATCGCCGCGGCCGAGGGTGGCCTGCTGATCGCGAAATCGGCGCTGGCCGAGGCGGCCTCGGTCAGCGCTGCCGTGATCGATTCCCTCGTCGATGCCGGCACCTTCATCGTCGAGCCGATGCCGCGCGAAGCCATCGCGGCGCTGCCCGATCCCGACCATGCCGTCCCGGAATTGTCGGAGGGGCAGGGCGAAGTGGCACAGGCGCTGGTGGCTGCCGTGCAGGCGAGGGCGTTCAGCGTCGCGCTGCTCGAAGGCGTCACCGGCTCGGGCAAGACCGAGGTCTATTTCGAGGCGGTGGCGGAGGCGATCCGGCAGGGCCGGCAGAGCCTGATCCTGATGCCGGAGATCGCGCTGACCGCGCAGTTCATCGACCGCTTCGAGGCCCGCTTCGGGGTCAGGCCGGGGCTCTGGCACTCGGCTGTAACTGGCCGAAAACGCGAGCGGCTGCAGGCGGCGATCGCGAGCGGCGAGGCGAAGGTGGTGGCCGGCGCCCGCTCGGCGCTGTTCCTGCCCTACAAGGATCTCGGCCTCATCGTCGTCGATGAGGAGCATGAATCCGCCTACAAGCAGGAGGACGGCGTCTCCTACCATGCTCGCGACATGGCTGTGGTGCGCGGGCGCATCGAGAACGCGCCGGTCGTGCTGGCTTCCGCGACGCCCTCGCTGGAAACCCGCGTCAATGCCGAGCGCGGCCGCTACACCCATCTCAAGCTGCCGGAGCGCTTCGGCGGGCGCGAATTGCCGACGCTCGGCCTCGTCGATCTGCGACGGGACAAGCCGGAGCGCGGGCGCTGGCTCTCCGGCGCGCTGGTCAAGGCGATCGAGACCAATATCGAGGCCAAGGAGCAGTCGCTGCTCTTCCTGAACCGGCGCGGCTATGCGCCGCTGACGCTCTGTCGCGATTGCGGTCACCGCTTCCAGTGCCCGAACTGCACGGCCTGGCTGGTCGATCATCGGTTCCGGCGGGCGCTGGTCTGCCATCATTGCGGCCATGTCGAGCGCCGGCCGCAGGAATGCCCGGCCTGCCACAAGCCCGAGAGCCTGATGGCCTGCGGGCCGGGCGTCGAGCGGCTGGCCGAGGAGGTCGCGACGCTTTTTCCACAGGCACGCTCGATCGTGCTCTCGAGCGATTTTCCCGGAGGGACGGAACGCCTGAAGACGGAATTGATGGCGGTGGCCGAGGGTGAGTTCGACATCGTCATCGGCACGCAGCTCGTCGCCAAGGGCCATAATTTCCCCGGCATGACGCTGGTCGGCGTCGTCGATGCCGATCTCGGCCTGACCTCGGGCGACCCGCGCGCGGCCGAGCGGACCTTTCAGGCGCTGCGGCAGGTCACGGGCCGCGCAGGACGGGGCGAGAAACCCGGCCGCGCCTTGCTTCAGACGCATGACCCGGAGCATCCCGTGCTCAAGGCGCTGGTCTCGGGCGACCCGGAGCGGTTTTATGCCGCAGAGGAGGCGTCGCGGGAGGCTGCGGGGCTGCCGCCCTTCGGCCGGCTGGCGGCGCTGATCGTCTCCGCGAACGGTCAGGCCGAGGCCGAAAGCCATGCCCGCGCGCTGGCGCGCTGCGCCGAGGCCGGCGACGGAATCGCGGTGCTGGGGCCGGCGGAAGCGCCTCTGGCGGTGCTGCGCGGGCGCCATCGCATGCGTCTGATCGTCAGGACGACCCGCGAGGTCAACCTGCAGGACTATCTGCGCGCCTGGCTGAAGCGCGGGCCCAAACCCAAGGGGTCGGTCCGGGTCGCGGTCGATGTCGATCCGCAGAGCTTCCTGTAAAATTGCTGAAAGCCGTGGCCCAATCGCCACTTCCATGGTCGAACTAGCGATTGCGTGCCCCGGAACCACATGCTAGTGCACCGCCACATTTTGGTCGCGAAGCCGTGTCGCTGGCTTTGCGCCTGTGATACTCGCAGCGTCGGGACGATGCACTCCACCTTCCCCGGAAGGTCGCCGGTGCAAGCCCTTGAAACGAGAGACGGGAAGCGTGGCAGAAGGCGGATCGCAGGGGACACTGGTGTCGGGCGTAGCGCAGCGCTATGCCACCGCTTTGTTCGAGCTGGCTGAGGAGACGGGCGCGATCGACACCGTCGCCGCCGCTCTGGACGCCTTCAACGGCCTGCTCTCCGAGAGCGCCGATCTCACCCGCCTGATCGAGAGCCCGGCCTTCACCGCCGAGGAGCAGGTCGCAGCGATCAAGGCCGTGCTCGAGAACGCCGGCATCACCGGCATCGCCGCCAATTTCATCGGGCTGGTCGCCAGCAAGCGCCGCCTCTTCGCGCTGCCGGGCATGATCGCCGGCTACAAGCGCCTGGTCGCCGAGGCCAAGGGCATCGTCTCCGCCGAGGTGACGGTCGCCGAGCAGCCCACGGCCAAGCGCGTCGACGAGATCCGCGCGGCGCTGAAGGGCGTCGCCGGCAAGGATGTCGACGTCTCGATCAAGGTCGATCCGGCGCTGATCGGCGGGCTCGTCGTCAAGATGGGCTCCCGCATGGTCGACGCCTCGCTGAAAACCAAGCTCAATTCAATTCGTCTTGCCATGAAAGAGGTCGGCTGATGGACATCCGCCCCGCTGAAATCTCCGCCATCCTGAAGGCTCAGATCTCGAATTTCGGCTCGGAAGCTTCGGTGACCGAAGTCGGCCAGGTTCTCTCCGTCGGTGACGGCATCGCCCGCGTCTACGGCCTCGACAAGGTTCAGGCCGGCGAGATGGTCGAGTTCGAGTCCGGCGTGCGCGGCATGGCGCTCAACCTCGAGAGCGACAATGTCGGCGTCGTGATCTTCGGTTCCGACCGCGAGATCAAGGAAGGCCAGACCGTCAAGCGCACCGGCGCCATCGTCGACGTTCCCGTCGGCAAGGAGCTGCTCGGCCGCGTCGTCGACGCGCTCGGCAACCCGATCGACGGCAAGGGCCCGATCAAGGCCAAGGAGCGTCGCCGTGTCGACGTCAAGGCGCCCGGCATCATCCCGCGCAAGTCGGTGCATGAGCCGATGGCGACCGGCCTCAAGGCGGTCGATGCCCTGATCCCGATCGGCCGCGGCCAGCGCGAGCTCATCATCGGCGACCGCCAGACCGGCAAGACCGCGATCGCGCTCGACACGATCCTGAACCAGCGTCCGCTGAACGTCGAAGGCGCCCCCGAGAGCCAGAAGCTCTACTGCGTCTACGTCGCCGTCGGCCAGAAGCGCTCGACCGTCGCCCAGCTCGTGAAGGTGCTCGAGGAGCGTGGCGCGATGGAGTACTCCATCGTCGTGGCCGCCACCGCCTCGGACCCGGCCCCGATGCAGTTCCTGGCGCCCTTCGCCGGCTGCTCGATGGGCGAGTTCTTCCGCGACAACGGCATGCATGCCGTCATCATCTATGACGACCTCTCCAAGCAGGCCGTCGCCTACCGCCAGATGTCGCTGCTGCTGCGTCGCCCGCCGGGCCGCGAAGCCTATCCGGGCGACGTGTTCTATCTCCACTCCCGCCTGCTCGAGCGCGCGGCGAAGATGGGCGAGGCCGCCGGCCTCGGCTCGCTGACGGCGCTGCCGGTCATCGAGACCCAGGCGAACGACGTCTCCGCCTACATCCCGACCAACGTGATCTCGATCACCGACGGCCAGATCTTCCTGGAGACGGACCTGTTCTACCAGGGCATCCGCCCGGCCGTGAACGTCGGCCTCTCGGTGTCGCGCGTCGGCTCCTCGGCGCAGACCAAGGCCACCAAGAAGGTCGCCGGCAAGATCAAGGGCGAGCTCGCCCAGTATCGCGAGATGGCCGCCTTCGCCCAGTTCGGCTCGGATCTCGACGCGGTGACGCAGCGCCTGCTCAACCGCGGCGCCCGCCTGACCGAGCTGCTGAAGCAGCCGCAGTTCTCGCCGCTGAAGATGGAAGAGCAGGTCGTCGTGATCTATGCCGGCGTGAACGGCTATCTCGACGCGATGCCGGTCAACAAGGTCCGCTCCTTCGAGGACGGGCTGCTGGCGCTGGTCCGCGGCAAGCATGCCGACCTCCTCGCCGAGATCGGCACGAGCAAGGATCTGTCGGACGCCAACGCCGCCAAGCTCAAGGACATCGTCGCGGGCTTCGCGAAGTCCTTCGCCTGATCATCACCTTCGGTGCGGCGGAGCCAGGAGCTTCGCCGCACCGCTTCTCTGAAATGCTTCGTTGCCGCGCTTTCCGTGGCTGACGGGTAGGGGATCAAGATCGGATGCCGTCCCTCAAGGACCTACGCAACCGCATCGCCTCGGTGAAGGCGACGCAGAAAATCACCAAGGCCATGCAGATGGTCGCGGCTGCGAAGCTGCGCCGGGCGCAGATGGCTGCCGAGGCCGCGCGCCCCTATGCCGAGCGCATGGAGACGGTGCTGTCGAACCTCGCTTCCGGCGTGTCCGGTTCGAGCGCGCCGCGCCTGATCGCCGGCACGGGCTCGGACAAGGTGCATCTGCTGCTGGTGCTGACCGCCGAGCGCGGCCTGTGCGGCGCCTTCAACTCCTCGATCGCGCGACTGGCGCGTGACAAGGCGAATGCGCTCAAGGCCGAAGGCAAGACGGTCAAGATCATCTGCGTCGGCAAGAAGGGCTACGACATCCTGCGGCGCCAGTTCGCCGACGAGATCATCGAGTTCATCGACCTGCGCGAGTTCAAGCAGGTCGGCTACGTCAATGCCGAGGCGATCGCCCAGAACCTGCTCGCCCGCTTCGCCGCCGGCGAGTTCGACGTCGCGACGCTGTTCTTCTCGAAGTTCAAGTCGGTGATCGCGCAGATCCCGRCAGCGCAGCGCATCATCCCGGCCGAGATTCCGGAAGGGACGAAGCAGACCGACGCCGTCTACGACTACGAGCCGGACGAAGGCGAGATTCTCGAGGCGCTGCTGCCGCGCAATCTGACCGTTCAGATCCTGCGCGGGCTGCTCGAGAACGCCGCCTCCGAGCAGGGCGCGCGCATGTCCGCGATGGATTCCGCCACGCGCAACGCCGGCGAGATGATCAAGAARCAGACGCAGCTCTACAACCGCTCGCGCCAGGCGATGATCACGAAGGAACTGATCGAGATCATCTCCGGCGCGGAAGCGCTCTAACCGCCCAGCCTTCCGCCGGCGGCGCTTTCCGCCGGCAGCCGAAACATCCGAATGCGCTAGTCCCGAGGTTCCACCATGGCCAAAGCCGCTACCAAGACCACCAAGACGAAGTCCGCTGACGACAAGCCCGCCAACACCGGCACCGGCCGCGTTGCCCAGGTCATCGGYGCCGTCGTCGACGTGCAGTTCGACGGCGCCCTGCCGGAGATCCTGAACGCGCTCGAGACCGACAACCTCGGCAACCGCCTCGTCCTCGAGGTCGCCCAGCATCTCGGCGAGAACACGGTTCGCACCATCGCGATGGACTCGACCGAAGGTCTGGTTCGCGGCCAGTCGGTCACCGACACCGGCGCCCCGATCGCCGTGCCGGTCGGCGAGGAGTGCCTCGGCCGCATCATGAACGTCATCGGCGAGCCGGTCGACGAAGCCGGCCCGATCCTGACCACTGCCACCCGCGGCATCCATCAGCCGGCTCCGGCCTATTCGGAGCAGTCGACCGAGGCGCAGATCCTCGTCACCGGCATCAAGGTCGTCGACCTRCTGGCTCCCTACGCCAAGGGCGGCAAGATCGGCCTGTTCGGCGGCGCCGGCGTCGGCAAGACCGTGCTGATCATGGAGCTGATCAACAACGTCGCGAAGGCCCATGGCGGCTACTCGGTGTTCGCCGGCGTCGGCGAGCGCACCCGTGAAGGCAACGACCTCTATCACGAGATGATCGAGTCCAACGTCAACAAGGACCCGAAGGAGAACGGTGGCTCGACCGCTGGCTCCAAATGCGCCCTCGTTTACGGCCAGATGAACGAGCCCCCGGGCGCCCGCATGCGCGTCGCTCTCGCCGGCCTGACCGTCGCCGAGGACTTCCGCGACAAGGGCCAGGACGTGCTCTTCTTCGTCGACAACATCTTCCGCTTCACGCAGGCGGGTTCGGAAGTGTCGGCGCTGCTCGGCCGCATCCCTTCGGCGGTGGGCTATCAGCCGACGCTCGCCACCGACATGGGCAACCTGCAGGAGCGCATCACCACCACGACCAAGGGCTCGATCACCTCGGTGCAGGCGATCTACGTGCCGGCGGACGACCTGACCGACCCGGCGCCGGCCACCTCCTTCGCCCACCTCGATGCCACGACCGTGCTCTCGCGCTCGATCGCGGAAAAGGGCATCTATCCGGCGGTCGACCCGCTCGACTCGACCTCGCGCATGCTCTCGGCCGACATCGTCGGTGAGGAGCACTACGGCGTCGCCCGCCAGGTCCAGCAGGTGCTCCAGCGCTACAAGGCGCTGCAGGACATCATCGCGATCCTGGGCATGGACGAGCTCTCGGAAGACGACAAGATGACCGTGGCGCGCGCCCGCAAGATCGAGCGCTTCCTGTCGCAGCCCTTCCACGTCGCGGAAGTCTTCACCGGCTCGCCGGGCAAGCTCGTCTCGCTCGAGGACACGATCAAGGGCTTCAAGGGCCTGGTCGAGGGCAAGTACGATCACCTGCCGGAGGCGGCTTTCTACATGGTCGGCTCGATCGAGGAAGCCGTCGAGAAGGCGCAGCGCCTGGCCGCCGAGGCGGCGTAAGGCATTCCGCACGCGTCATCCCCGGGCTTGCCCCGGGGATCTCATGACCAGAACACGCTGGTTTCCGAGATGACCGGGTCAAGCCCGGTCATGACGAACCGGGGAGAATGAAACGATGGCCACCTTCAAGTTCGAACTCGTCTCGCCGGAGCGCATCCTGTTCTCGGGCGATGTCGTCAGCGTCATCGTTCCTTCGGTCGAGGGCGAAATGACCGTGCTGGCCGGCCATGCGCCGCTGGTTGCCGTGATCAAGGCCGGCATCGTCTTCGTCCAGACGACGGAGAGCAACGGCAAGGAGTTCTTCGTCAATGGCGGCCTCGTCGAGGTCAACCAGGCCTCGACGACGATCCTGGCCGAGCAGGGCCGCTTCATCGAGGACGTCGACACCGCCGTTCTCGACGCCGAGATCCTGACTGCCGAGACCCGCCTCTCCGGCTCGCACAACGACGACGAGAAGAAGCGCCTGCACGACACGCTGGTGCAGCTGCGCGAGTTCAAGCACGTCTTCGAGCAGCGCAAGGCGGCCTGAGCCCAGCTCCCATATCCGGAACAGAAAAGGCCGCGCGAGCGGCCTTTTTCATGCGTAGCTGATGAATTCGAGCAGCGAACCGTCCGGGTCGCGGAAATAGACGCTGGTGCCGCGGCCGCCACGGCCGAAGCGCTGGACAGGCCCGAGCTCGATCGCGACCTCCTGCCGTTCGAGATGGGCGATCGCTTCCGCGATCGGTCCCGGCCAGGCGAAGCAGAGATCGCTGCCGCCGGGCGGGACGGGCAGCCTCGCGACGGGCGTGGGCTTCAGCCCGGGGCCGTGGCAATTGAGCTGGGCGCGGCCGATGCGATAGGCGAAGCCGTCGCCGTTCGGCACGATCTCGGCGCCGATCACGTCGCGATAGAAGGCATTCGAGCGCTCCCAGTCGGAGACATGGATGACGCAGTGGTCGAGTTCGACGAGGCTCATCTCGCTTCTCCCCGGGAAACCATGGGCACGGCGAAGGCGGCGAAAGCGGCGGCCACACGTTCATAGACCGCTCGCTTGAACGGCACGACGAGCTCCGGCATTTCCGCGAGCGGGCGCCAGCGCCAGGCGCCGAACTCCGGCGGCTCGTCGCCGTTGGGCTTGCCGATGTCGATCTCGCGCTCGTCGCCCGTGAAGCGGAAGGCGACCCAGCGCTGGCGCTGGCCGCGAAAGGCCGCCAGCTTGTGCGGCGGCCCGTCATAGGGCGGGAAGTCGTAGCTCCACCACTCCTCCGTCGCTGCCAAGAGTTCCGCGCCGGCGATGCCGGTTTCCTCCGCCAGCTCGCGCCGGGCGGCCGCGACGATCTCCTCGTCGGGATCGATGCCGCCCTGCGGCATCTGCCAGTCCCGGCCGGGCAGGACGATCTCGGGGCCGGCGCTGTGGGCCTTCCCGGTGAAGACCAGCCCTTCGGCGTTGAACAGGGCGATGCCGACATTGGGGCGGTAGGGGAGGGCTGCGTCCGTCATTCGCCTTGGCTCGTCATGGTCGGGCTTGACCCGGCCATCTCGGAAACCAGTGTTCTCGGCATGAGATGCCCGGGTCAAGCCCGAGCATGACGGCGCGGTAGGCGCCTACTCACTCCCCCATCGCGATCAGGCTGGCATTCCCGCCGGCGGCGGCCGTGTTGATCGTCACGGTCTGCTCGGTGGCGAAGCGCATCAGATAGTGCGGGCCGCCGGCCTTGGGGCCGGTGCCGGACAGGCCATGGCCGCCGAAGGGCTGCACGCCGACGACCGCGCCGATGATGTTGCGGTTGACGTAGATATTGCCGGCAGAGAGCCGCTCGACGACGCGCTCGACCGTCGTCTCGATGCGCGAGTGGACGCCCAGCGTCAGGCCGTAGCCGGTCGCGTCGATCTCGGCGATGACCTTGTCGAGCTCGCCCGCCTTCCAGCGCACGACATGCAGGATCGGGCCGAAATGCTCGGCGGTGAGGTCGCCGACCCGGTCGAGCCTGACGATATGCGGCGCGACATAGGTGCCGCCGAGCTCGGGCACCTGCCCGGCCCAGGCGACGCGACCCTGCTGGCGCATCGCGGCGAGATGGGCATCGAGGCGCTGCCTGGCGGCGGCGTCGATGACCGGGCCGATATGGATGTCGAGCTTGCGGGGATCGCCGAGCTTCAGCTCCTTCGTCGCGCCTTCGATCATCTCGATCATCTTGTCGGCGACGTCGTCCTGCACCACGAGCAGGCGCAGCGCCGAGCAGCGCTGCCCGGCCGAGCGGAAGGCCGACATCACGACATCGTCGCTGACCTGCTCGGGCAGGGCGGTGGCATCGACGATCATGGCGTTGAGGCCGCCGGTCTCGGCGATCAGCGGCACGATGGGGCCGTCCTTGGCGGCGAGCGCCCGGTTGATGCCGCGCGCGGTCGCGGTCGAGCCGGTGAAGGCGACGCCGGCCACGTCCTTGTGCGCGACCAGGGCCGCGCCGGCCTCGGTCCCGCCCGGCACGAGATGCAGCGCGCTGACGGGCACGCCGGCCTCGTGCAGCATCCTGATCGCCACGGCCGCGATCAAGGGCGTCTGCGGGGCGGGCTTGGCGACGACGCTGTTGCCGGCGACGAGCGCGGCCACGACCTGGCCGGCGAAGATCGCGAGCGGGAAGTTCCAGGGCGCGATGCAGACGAAGGCGCCGCGCCCGCGCAGGACGAGCCGRTTCTCCTCGCCGGTCGGGCCGGGAAGCGCGGTCGGCGTGGCGAAATGCTCCTCGGCCTGCGCCGCATAGTAGCGGCAGAAATCGACGGCCTCGCGCACCTCGGAAATGGCGTCGTCGATGGTTTTGCCGGCTTCGCCTTGCAGCAATGCGATCAGGAGCCCGCGGCGGGCCTCCATGATGTCGGCGGCCTTGCGCAGCGCCGCGGCGC
>NZ_JBFRDQ010000044.1:0-38883 GCF_052113865.1 Allobosea sp. TAB14
GTCTGACAGCTCCCTGAACGACCTGAAAGCCCGCCTCCAGGAGGCGGGCTTTTTGCTGCCGAAGGGCTTCACAAGCCGATGCGCCGAGGATAGGTTAGAATAATTCTAATCTATGGATCCGCCATGAAGCGCCTCGACGATCTCGACGAAGCCGAACTCCTTGCCCTCGCCGTCGCCAGCGAGGAGGAGGACGCGCGCATCTATCTGACCTTCGCGCAGAGGCTGCGGGCCAACTATCCCCACTCCGCCGCGATGTTCGAGGAAATGGCAGCCGAGGAGAGCGGCCATCGCCACCAGCTCCTGGCGCAGTATGAGAGCCGGTTCGGCACCGAATTGCCGCTGATCACGCGGCAGGACGTGAAAGGCTTCCTCAAGCGCAATCCCATCTGGCTGCATGAGGATCTGCAGCTAGAGGCGGCGCGTCGCCACGCCGCCGTGATGGAGGTCGAGGCCAGCCGCTTCTATGCGCGCGCCGCCGAGCGGGCGCATGACACCGGCACGCGGAAGCTGCTGGCCGATCTGGCGGAGGCCGAGCGCGGCCATGAGAAGATGGCGGAACGGCTCGACGACGAGCTCAAGAGCTCGGGCGCGGCCGATGAGGAGGAGGAGACGCGCAAGCGCCTCTTCGTCCTGCAGATCGTCCAGCCGGCGCTGGCCGGACTGATCGACGGCTCGATCTCGACGCTGGCGCCGATCTTCGCCGCCGCCTTCGCGACACATGATTCCTGGAACGCCTTCGTCGTCGGCCTCGCCGCCTCCATCGGCGCCGGCATCAGCATGGGGCTGACGGAAGCGCTCTCCGACGACGGCGTGGTCACGGGTCGCGGCCACCCCTGGGTGCGCGGCGCCGCCTGCGGCATCGCCACCGCCATCGGCGGGCTCGGGCATACCCTGCCCTATCTCATTCCGGATTTCTGGCTGGCGACGGCCATCGCCGGCGTCGTCGTCGCATGCGAGCTCGTCATCATCGCCTGGGTGCGCTTCCGCTACATGGAAACGCCCTTCGCCTCGGCGATCGTGCAGATCATCCTCGGCGGCCTCGCCGTGCTGGCCGTCGGCATCCTGATCGGCAGTTCTTAGGGCCGCCCTTTGTCTCGATAGCCCTCATCCCAAAGAGGCCCGCAAGGGCCGTCTTCAAGGATGAGAACTCAAGGCTTCTCAAACCAGCTCCCGAACCTTGGCGTGCGCCCTCAGATCACGACGACCTTCGCGCCGACGCCGACCTTGCCGTAGAGGTCGATGACGTCGTCATTGGTCATGCGGATGCAGCCCGAGGAGACCTCGCGGCCGATGGTGTTCGGCTCGTTGGTGCCGTGGATGCGGTAGAGCGTCGAGCCAAGATAGAGGGCGCGAGCGCCGAGCGGGTTCTCGGGGCCGCCCGCCATGAAACGCGGCAGGTCGGGCCGGCGCTTGATCATCTCGGCCGGCGGCGTCCAGCTCGGCCATTCGGCCTTGCGCGTCACCGTCTTTGTGCCGGCCCAGGAGAAGCCCGGACGCCCGACGCCGATGCCGTAGCGCAGCGCCCGGCCGCCGGGCTGAACCAGAAAAAGGAAGCGGTTCGGCGTGTCGACGATGACGGTGCCGGGCCGATGCGGCCCGTCATAGGCGACCTCCTGCTTCCGGAAACGCGGCTCGACGACATAGGGGATGCCGGCCTGCGGCTCGACCGGCTGGCCCAAGGCCGCGACCTGCCGCCCGGGCTGCGGGCGGCGCGTTTCCGCGAAGGGATCGGCGCCGTAGCCGGCGGGCGCCTGCATCGCCTGGCCATAGGCATAGCCGCCCGGCCGGTTATAGACCGCGCCGCCACGGCTCGCGGGCGTCGGATCGCGGCCGGTCATCAGCATCTCGATGAAGCCGCCGCCATAGTTCGAGCGGCCGCGCTGCGCCTGCAGCATCGGATCGTCGGGGCCGCGATAGCCATATCCTTGCGCGGCGGCGGGATCGGCCACGGCCAGACTGCCGGCGACAGCCAGACAGGAGAGGATGAACGCTCGACGCATGACACAACTCTCTCAACGGAAAGACTTGCCCGAAAGCCTGCGGAACGGTCTCGAAGGAATGGTGAATCGTTGACTCTTTCGGCCTGCAACAGGGCCGAAAGGCGCGAATTCGCGGAATTAACCTTAGTGCCTTGCCAAGAGACAGGGTGAAGGAAAGCTTTCCGCGTGCAGGTCAGGCAGAACCGCGCGGAGGCCGCGTCTTGCGGGCAAGCCAGCGCAACCTGAGCCCGGTGCGCCAGCGGGCGACGTCGCAGGCGAGGATGATGGCGGCGTAGACGAGCCCGCCCAGCCCGATCTGGAGGATGAGTTCGAGCACCGGCGGCAATTGGTTCCGCAGCGGCCAGATCGCCAGCGCCATGACGGCCCCCGCGAGCAGGACGCAGGCGATATCGCGCGGCGGGGGCGTTTTCGGCAGGGAGCGCAAGGCGACGAGAGCCGTCACCAGCAGCACGACCAGGAATCCCGCGCTCTGCGCGATGGCAAAGCGCGAGGGCGACGCGGTGCCGAGCAGGCCGGAGACGAGGGCGAGATTCACCGCGAGCCCCGCGAGCGCGACGATCGCCGCGATCAGGGTTCGCTTCTGGAGCAGGAAAACCGGATAGATCGCCGCCTGGAACAGGGCGATGGCGGCGAAGCCCGGCAGCAGCAACGCCATGTAGCCCGCGAAATGGCCGCGGAACGCCGCCGGGACGAAAAGCGCCTCGAAGGCCGGCAGCACGAGCCAGAAGCCGAGCGCGGCGGGCAGGACCACGGCCAAGATGAGCACCATGTTGCCGGCGATCCGCTTCTGGGCGGCGTTGCGCCCGCGCGTCTCGTCGAGGCGGATCACCTCGCGCAACAGCACGATCTCGAGCATCGACGCCAGCATCGGGAAAAGCCTGAGGCCGATATCGGAGGCGAGCGAGAAATAGCCGGACTCCGCGAGGCCGTGCGCCTCGGCAAGCAGGCTGCGATTGGCGAGCGGGATCAGCGAATAGACCGCGTTTCCGGCGACGAGCGGCAGGCCGTAGCGCAGGAAGGCGCGTGCCAGATCCATGCGCGCCCCGGCGATGGCGAGCGGCCCGTCGGAGAGCCGGCCGCGCACGCTGAGCACCGAGGCGATGGTCCCCGCAAGCCCCGCAAGCAGCACGACAACCGGATCGCGCGTCAGCCAGGCGCCGCCGACCATCAGGACCAGCACGATGGCGGCGCGCACGGCGATGAGGCGGCCATAGGCGGCATCGAGGAAGCGCGCCCGCGCGATGGCACCGTGATAGTCGAACCAGCCGGCACCGATGCCGGCCAGAACGGCAGCGACGAGCAGGGCAACCGGCACGCCGCCATCGAAGCCCGCGAGCAGCACGATCCCGAGCGACACGCACAGCACCAGAGCGGCCCCCGCAAAAAGCAGGTCCAGCGTGGAGCGGATGCCGGGATCGCTCACACGCGTCTGCGCCGTATAAAAGCGGACGGCCGAGAGCTTCAGCCAGTCGAGCGCCGCCGTGTTGACCAGCACGACCAGCGCCGCGCCGATCGCATAGAGGCCGAAAGCCTCAGGGCCGAGGAACAGCGCGATCAGCAGGCCGAGAGCGAAATTCAGCACCGCGTTGACGAGGAAGGGCAGCAGGACGGTCATCGCGTCTCGGTCATCCCCTTGTTTTCCCTCGCGACGCCCATGCGGCCAACGCCCTTGCGACTCGCCGACAAGTCGGGAAGCTCGGCGAAACATGGCGTAGCGGGGCGCGGATGGTTTTCCAAGCGGAAGGAGCCGGGTGCTGGCCGCGTCTCGGGCGAGATCGGGGCCCTGATGCCTGAGCCGCTGTCCTTCTATCTCGTCGGCTGGGTGACGACGCTGATCATCGCCATCGGCAAGAGCGCCTTCGGCGGCGGCCTTGCCATCCTCGGCATTCCGCTGCTGGCGATGGTCACCACACCGCAGAACGCCGCGATCATGGTCTCGATGCTGGTCTCGCTGATGGACCTGATGGCGCTGCAGCGCTTCGGGCGCGACACCTGGTCGAAGCCCGACCTGGTCTGGCTGCTGCCGGGCCTCGTCCTCGGCATCGGGCTTGGCTATCTCGTCTTCGTCCGCATCGACCCGCGCATCGTCAACCTGATGATCGGTGTCGTGACGTTGCTGTTCACCGCGCATTGGTTCCTGAAAGGGCGCCTCGCCCCACCCGGCAACCGCCCGGTTTCACCGGGGCTGGCGCTCGCCGCGGGCACGGCCTCCGGCTTCACCACCTTCGTCGCCCATGCCGGCGGACCGCCGGTCGCGATGTATCTGCTCGCCCGCGGCCTGCCGAAAACCCTGTTCGTCGGCACGACGGTGGCGATCTTCACCCTCGGCAACTGGCTAAAGCTGCCGCCCTATTTCAGCCTCGGCCTGAAACATACCGAGGCGCTCTGGGGCGCGCTGGCGCTGGCTCCCGCCGTGCCGATCGGGATCTGGCTCGGGCGCGTGCTGCACGATCGGCTCGAGCAGAAGGCCCTGTTCTTCTGGTGCTACGCCCTGCTCGCAGTCGCCGCGCTGAAGCTCACCGCCGATGCTGCGCTCGCCCTGATGCGATAGCGGCATGGCGGAATGCGGCGGCCCCTCTAGGCGCGATACCGGTTTATCCCTAGAGCCGTCGTCATGACCGCGCTCCCGCCGATCCGCCTTGCCCGCGACACCGATTCCGAGCCTCTCGCCACGCTGATCGCGGCGAGCTTCGCCGAATATCCGAATTGCCATTTCGTCTGGGAGGAATTCCCGGAGCTGCGGCAGCCGGYGACGGCCTTCGCCAACAAGGGCGGCAAGCTCTGGATCGTCGATGCGCCGGATGGCGGCATCGCCGGCTCGCTCGGCGCCACGCCACTGCCCGAGCAGAACGCCGTCGAGCTCACCAAGGTCTAWGCCGACCCGGCCTTTCGCGGCACGGGGCTGGCGCAGGCGCTTTTCGCGGAGGCGCTGGCTTTCGCCGAGGCAGGCAACTTTGCTGAGATGATGCTGTGGTCTGACACGCGCTTCGCGCGCGGCCATCGGTTCTACGAGAAGCTCGGCTTCCGGCGCTGGCCGGGCGAGCGCTATCTCGCAGACGTCTCCGCCACCTGGGAATATCATTTCCGCAAGCCGCTCAGCTGCGTGTCATGACCTGGTCGACGGCGCTGCGCGCCGCCCTGGGCATCGCCCTGCTCACCGCCATGGACGCGGTGCTGAAGGGGCAGATGCACAAGCATCCCTTCGTGCTGGCGCTGTTCATGCGCTTCGCCATGGGCGGGCTCTGCGCGCTCGTCGTCCTGGCGATCGCCCGGCCCGCGAGGCCGACGCGCGACAGCCTGATCGGCAATSTCGYSCGCRTSCCGCTSGTSGTGCTCACCGCCGGCAGCTTYTTCTATTCSRTCTCGGTGCTGCCKCTGGCSGAGGCGCTKACSCTSTCCTTCCTCGCSCCGGTCTTCGTCGCGCTGCTCGGCGGCATCCTGCTCAAGGAGAAGATCGACAAGCGCGTGCTGCAGGCGCTCGCCTTCGGCCTCGCCGGCATGCTGGTGATGGTCTGGCCGCGGCTGCAGGGCCATGTCAGTGGCGCGGGGCTCGGCGTCGCCGCCGCCCTGTTCTCGGCCGTGAGCTATGCTTTCAACCTCATCCTGCTGCGGCGCATCGCGATGCGCGAGCACCCGACGGTGATCGTCGCCTTCCAGAATGTCGGCCCTGCTCTCTGCCTCGCCATCCCGGCGGCAACCGTCTTCGTGCCGATGGCGGCGATCGACCTCGCGATCTATCTCGGCGCCGGTATCCTCGGCGTCGCCGGTCATCTGACGCTGACCTCGGCCTATGCCCGGGCGGCGGCCTCGAAGCTCGCGGCGATCGAATACACTGCGCTGATCTGGGCGAGCCTGCTCGGCTTCCACCTCTTCGGCGAGGTGCCGCTCTACACGACCTATGCCGGGGCGGTGCTGATCGTAGCGGGAGCGGTGGCAGTCAGCCGGCGCTAGGCCTCGCCGGGAATACGACGCAGGTCTCGGTGCCATGCGCGAGCAGCTTGCCGCGCTCATCGACGAGCTTGCCCTCGGTCGTGATGACCGTGCCGCCGCGATGGATCAGCTTGCCCTCGCAGCGGACCGTGCCGCTCTCCGGCATGACCGGGCGGACATAGTTCAGCTTCATCTCCAGCGTGGTGTAACCCTCGCCCGGCTTCAGCGTTGCATGCGCGGCGCAGGCCATGGCGGAATCGAGGATCGTCGCCGTCCAGCCGCCATGGATCGTGCCAAGCGGGTTGAAGAAGCGCGGCGACGGCCGGCCGACGAAGACGACCCGGCCCTCATCCGCCTCGACCAGGTCGAAATCCATGGTCTGCGCGAAGGGCGGGGCCGGCTGCGAGCCATCGATGATACCGCGCAGGAAGCTCAGGCCGTCGCCGGCGGTCAGCACTTCGCGGGACACCACTCCGAAGGTTCGATCCATGGCCGCTTCTCCAATCGTGTATCTGCACGATAGAGAGGGCCTAGCTGTACCGTCAACCGGGCCGCCGGAGATCATGCCGCGAAAAGCGGGAGACGTGTTCTAAAGCCCTCATCCTGAGGAGTGCCGTATTTTTCAGGCAAGGTTCTTAGCGTGTCTCGCGTGCCGCGCGGCGCAGCGCCTTCAGCCCGTCGCGGGTCTCGCGCCAGCGCTCTTCGCCGAAGCCGCCCTCGATCTTGTCCTGCGCCGCCCGCCAGAACGGGATCGCCGCCGCGATCGCAGCCCGGCCCTTCTCCGTCACCGCATAGACGGAGGCGCGGCCGCGGCACTCAACCGGCTCGACCATGCCCTCGGCCGCCAGCAGCTGGAGATTGCGGGTCAGCGACGTCCGCTCCAGTGCGAAGCGCTCGGCCAATTCGGTGACCGACTTCCATTGCCCGGTGCTCAGCGCCGAGAGCAGCACGAACTGGGTGATCTTCAGCCCGCTCGGCCGCATCGCCTCGTCATAGGCGCGGGTGACGGCGCGCGCCGTCATGCGGATGTGCAGCGCCACGCAGGAGCGGGCGATGTCATCGAGACGGGGGTCGGGCGCGGGAGGGGTCGCGGATGTCGTCATGTCGCCATCTTAACGTGTTCTGCCCTTTACCGCAGCCGGAAGGCTAAGGGCTGCGTCCGGAGCGTTCACTTTATCGCTCGCGGCTTTCTTGACTCTCCGGACACCCGCGCCTATCTCCGCGCTATCTGTTAGCACTCCCGACAGGTGACTGCTAACAGCCTCCCCCGGGAGCCCATCAGCGGCGCCCGAAACGAATAAGACCGAGAGGAAGACAGAACCATGAAGTTCCGTCCTTTGCATGACCGCGTCGTGGTCCGTCGCCTGGATGGCGAAGAGAAGACCAAGGGTGGCATCATCATCCCCGAGACCGCCAAGGAAAAGCCCCAGGAGGGCGAGGTCATCGCCGTCGGTTCCGGCGCGCGCGAYGAGRCCGGCAAGCTCGTKCCGCYCGACGTCAAGRWSGGCGACCGCGTSCTSTTCGGCAARTGGWSSGGYACCGAGGTCAAGATCGAYGGYCAGGAYCTCCTGATCATGAAGGARTCCGACATCATGGGCGTCGTCGGCTGATAGCCGCCTGACCGCTCTCTTCCGTTTCAAGTTCAAGGAGTAGCTCTCATGGCTGCCAAAGACGTCAAATTCGGCACTGAAGCCCGCGACAAGATGCTGCGCGGCGTGGATATCCTCGCCAACGCCGTGAAGGTCACGCTCGGTCCCAAGGGCCGCAACGTCGTGATCGAGAAGTCGTTCGGCGCTCCGCGCATCACCAAGGACGGCGTCACCGTCGCCAAGGAGATCGAGCTSTCCGACAAGTTCGAGAACATGGGCGCCCAGATGGTCCGCGAAGTCGCTTCGCGCCAGAACGACCATGCCGGCGACGGCACCACCACCGCCACGGTTCTCGCCCAGGCGATCGTCCGTGARGGCGCCAAGKCKGTYGCGGCCGGCATSAACCCGATGGACCTGAAGCGCGGCATCGAYCTSGCCGTCGAGGCCATCGTCGCCGACCTCAAGAAGAACTCCAAGAAGGTCACGTCCAACGCGGAAGTCGCGCAGGTCGGCACCATCTCGGCGAACGGCGACGAGTCGGTCGGCAAGATGATCTCGACCGCGATGMAGAAGGTCGGCAACGAGGGYGTCATCACCGTCGAGGAAGCCAAGACCGCCGAGACCGAGCTCGACGTCGTCGAGGGCATGCAGTTCGACCGCGGCTATCTCTCGCCGTACTTCATCACCAACWCCGAGAAGATGRTCGCGGAGYTGGAMGACCCCTACRTCCTGATCYWCGAGAARAAGCTGTCCTCGCTCCAGGCGATGCTGCCGMTSYTSGARGCSGTCGTGCAGACCGGCAAGCCGCTGCTCATCATCGCYGARGACGTCGAGGGCGAGGCCCTGGCCACGCTSGTCGTCAACAAGCTSCGTGGCGGCCTGMRSGTCGCSGCCGTCAAGGCTCCGGGCTTCGGTGATCGCCGCAAGGCCATGCTCGAGGACATCTCGATCCTGACCGCCGGCCAGATGATCTCGGAAGACCTCGGCATCAAGCTCGAGACCGTGACCCTCCAGATGCTCGGCCGCGCCAAGAAGGTGCGCATCGAGAAGGAGAACACCACGATCATCGACGGCGCCGGCAAGAAGAAGGACATCGAGGCTCGCGTCGGCCAGATCAAGGCCCAGATCGAGGAGACCACCTCGGACTACGACCGTGAGAAGCTCCAGGAGCGTCTGGCCAAGCTCGCCGGCGGCGTCGCGGTGATCCGCGTCGGCGGCGCGACCGAGGTCGAGGTCAAGGAGAAGAAGGACCGCGTCGACGATGCCCTGAACGCSACCCGCGCYGCGGTSGAAGAAGGCATCCTGCCGGGCGGCGGCGTCGCCCTGCTGCGTTCGCTCCAGRCCGTCAAGTCGATCAAGACCSWSAACGACGACCAGAAGACCGGCGTCGAGATCGTCCGCAAGGCGATCAYSGCSCCKGCCCGCCAGATCGTCGASAAYGCCGGCGRYGAYGGCGCYGTCGTGRTCGGCAAGCTGCTGGAGTCGMAGGACTACACCTACGGCTACAACGCCCAGACCGGCGARTAYGGCGATCTGGTCAAGGCCGGCATCATCGACCCGACCAAGGTCGTGCGCACGGCGATCCAGGACGCGGCTTCGATCGCGGGCCTGCTGATCACCACCGAGGCCATGGTCGCCGACCTGCCGAAGAAGGAAGCTCCGATGCCCCCGATGGGCGGCGGCGGCATGGGCGGCATGGACTTCTGAGGAAGTCCAGACGCCCAAAGCGTCAAAGTGCCGAAGCCGGGCAAGCCCGGCTTCGGTGGCGGCATGGACTTCTGAGGAAAGTCCAGCTTCTCGCAAGCTATCGAGAAGGCCCGGCGCAAGCCGGGCCTTTTTCGTTTGCGTGATTTTCCAAAGCAGCAAGCGAGGGAGYCGACGCCCCCCTGCGGCCATGCGTCTCAAGCGGCCCGCTCGGGAGCCGATGAGATGTCATCATCCCCTCTCCTCGCCTATAAAAGCGGCAAGCGCCTCCGCAACGGATGCGCGAACATGCAAAAACCGATCGGGAGAGGCCCATGAAGACCTCCAAATTCCTCACAGGCGTCGCTTTCACCGCCACGCTGCTGGCGTCGCAGATCGCTCGCGCCGACATCACCATCGGCCTGATCGCACCGCTGACCGGCCCCGTCGCCGCCTATGGCGAGCAGGTCAAGAACGGCGCCCAGGCCGCCGTCGACGCCATCAACAAGAATGGCGGCGTGCTCGGCGAAAAGCTCGTGCTCAAGCTCGCCGACGATGCGGGCGACCCGAAGCAGGGCGTCTCGGCCGCCAATCTTCTCGTCGGCGACAAGGTGAAGTTCGTCGTCGGCCCGGTGACCTCGGGCGTCGCGATGGCAACGTCCGACGCACTCGCCGAAAGCGGCGTGCTGATGGTGACGCCGACCGCGACCTCGCCGGCGCTGACCAGCCGCGGCCTCACCAACGTCTTCCGCACCTGCGGCCGCGACGACCAGCAGGCCGAAGTCGCCGCCGCCTATGTGCTGAAGACCCTGAAGGACAAGAAGATCGCCATCGTCCACGACAAGGGCACCTACGGSAARGGCCTCGCCGACAACTTCCAGAAGGGCATCAATGCGGGCGGGCTCAAGGAAGTGGCCTATCTCTCGCTGACGCCGGGCGAGAAGGACCTCTCGGCCGTGATCACGCGCCTGAAGTCGGCCGGTGCCGAGGTGATCTATTTCGGCGGCTATCACCCCGAGGGCGGCCTGCTCTCGCGCCAGCTCGCCGATGCCAACGTCAAGGCGACGATCATCGGCGGCGAGGGTCTCTCCAACACCGAGTTCGCGGCAATCGGCGGCGACCACGCCACCGGCACGCTGTTCACCAACGCCACCGACGCGCTGAAGAACCCGGATTCGGCGCAGGCCGTCGCCGCGCTGAAGGAGAAGGGCATCCCGCCCGAAGCCTTCACGCTCAATGCCTATGCCGCGGTCGAGGTGCTGTAGGCCGGCATCGAGAAGGTGGGCAAGGCGACCGACGCCTCGGGCACGGCCAAGGCGCTGCAATCGGGCATGCCGATCAAGACCGCCATCGGCACGCTGACCTATGGCAAGACGGGCGATCTGAGCTCGCCGAGCTTCTCGATGTACAAGTGGGACGCCGGCAAGATCGTCGCG
The DNA here is from genome assembly GCF_052113865.1 of Allobosea sp. TAB14. Lineage (NCBI taxonomy): Bacteria > Pseudomonadati > Pseudomonadota > Alphaproteobacteria > Hyphomicrobiales > Alloboseaceae > Allobosea > Allobosea sp. TAB14. Next base: position 10,639 of record NZ_JBFRDQ010000044.1, read on the forward strand.
GCGGAGTGAGACAGAGGGCGAAGCGGGTCATGCCCGCTTCGCCTTTTTTCGGGGCGCGGGTCATCCTAGGCAATCTCAGTTTGACCCGGGATGACCTCTCGATTGGAGCGCTCCGGGTGGCCGCAAACAGCCACCTCGCTGGGTAATATCACGCTGTTGTCCGCCTCTCCGGCGGATGACAATTTGCTCATCTGCGCGCGTTGCCATTGAAAGGCCATCGGCGCTGCGACATGGTCCGAATCGTGGCTTTCACCGTTTCCCGCCAGGATTTCAGCCCATGCGCCTGTTGAGCATTCTCGTCGCCGTGATGGCGGCCGCCGCGCTGGCGGTCGGCGCTTCGGCCCAATCGGCCGCCATCATCGGCATGGGCGTCATCGGCCTGCTGTTGGCGGTGGTGACCTTCCGCTCCCCGGCGCTGACGTTCTTCCTGCGCATCTTCTCCGGCGTCTTCGCCATCGAATATGTGCTGTTCGGCGCGGCCGCGCTGCTCGCCCAGACCGGGCTGTGGCCGGCGCCCTTGGGCATTCCCGCGATTCCGACCAGCCTGCCGACCACGGTCGGCGTCTTCGGCGTCCTGATCTACGCGATCTCCTTCGTACCGGTGATCGCACGCATCTCGCGGCTCGCCTCGCCCTTCTTCGAAACCGACGAGGTGACCACCGCCAATCTCTGGCCGATCGGCCCCTACCAGATCCGGCTCGGACGGCTCGCCGTCGCGCTCCTCGTCTTCCTGGTCGTCATAAACCAGCTCCAGGTCGGCATCTCGCTCAGGATCTCGTTCTTCAGCCGCGACATGTTCGACTCGCTGCAGAACAAGGACGCGCCGAGCTTCTGGTATCAGATCTTCTGGGTGTTCGTGCCTTGGGCAACGATCTGGGTCGTCTCGAATCTGATCGAGCTGTTCGCCAACTACACGATCCTGATCCGCTGGCGGCAGTTCATGGCGCGCGAATACACCGAGCGCTGGCTCAGCCACGCCACGCATTACCGGATCGCCCTGGTCGGCAGCGTCGACAACCCCGACCAGCGCATCGCCGAAGACACGCGAGCCTTCGTCAACCAGACCTATAATTTCGCACTGCCTCTGCTCTCGCAGATCTCCACGCTGGTCTCGTTCTCGATCATCCTCTGGAACATCCCCGTCGCCTTCACCCTGCCCGGCACCTCCTTCGCGGTCCCCGGCTACATCTTCTGGGTGGCGTTCTTCTATGCGGCGGCGGCGACCTGGCTGACCCACCTGATCGGCCGCCCCCTGATCCGGCTCGAGTTCGAGCAGGAGAAGCGGGAGGCGAATTTCCGCTTCTCCCTGGCGCGCCTGCGCGAATATTCCGAGCAGATCGCGCTGATGGTCGGCGAGCCGACGGAGCGCAGCCACCTCGCCCAGCGCTTCCGTGATATCGTCGAGAACTTCTACCGGCTGGTCTGGCGCCGGCTGAAGCTCACCGCCTTCACCTTTTCCTACAACCAGGCCAGCGTGGTCGTCCCGACCATCATCCTGGCACCGTATTTCTTCGCGGGCACGATCACGCTCGGCATATTGCAGCAGGTGTCGGGCGCCTTCGACCGGGTGCAGACGGCGCTGTCCTTCATCATCAACAGCTACTCCTCGATCGCTTCCTACCTCGCTTCGATCAACCGCCTGACCTCCTTCGAGACAGCGATCGCCGATGCGCAGCACGGCGCGATCAGCGAGGAGGCGCTGAGCCGCGAGACGTCGCGCGACGGCGGCCTGCATGTCGGCAAGGCGGTGCTGTCGCTGCCGAACGGCCAGCCGATCGTCCGGTTCGAGCGGCTCGATTTCGGCCAGGCGCGCTCGACCCTGCTGATCGGCCCTTCGGGCTCGGGCAAGTCGACCTTGTTCCGCGCCATCGCCGGCATCTGGCCCTTCGGCGACGGCAAGGTCGGAATCCCGGCGGATGYGCAGATCATGCTGCTGCCGCAGCGCCCCTATCTGCCGCAGGGCTCGCTACGTGCGGCGCTCGCCTACCCGGCCGAGGAAGGCGCCTATGACGACGCCGCGATCCGCGCCGCCATGGCGAAGGTCAAGCTCGGCCATCTCGCCGACAGGCTCGACGAGGTCGATCTCTGGGGCCAGCGTCTCTCGGGCGGCGAGCAGCAGCGGCTGGCGGTCGCCCGCGCCCTGCTGAGCAAGCCGGACTGGCTCTTCCTCGACGAGGCGACCGCCTCGCTCGACGAGAAGCTCGAAGGCGAGATCTACGCGACCATCGACACGGAATTGCCGGAGACGCGCATCGTCTCGATCGGCCATCGGGCAACGCTGCGCGAGATGCACGATGCCATCGTGACGATGGAGCCCAATGCCGACGGCACCTTCACACCGACGCCGACAGAAAAGGCGCCGGTCGCCTGATCGTCAGCCCGAGCAGCGGCATGCGGTTTTGGGAGAGGCCGACGCAAGAACAAAGCCCAGCAACAGCGGACTGAACATCATATTCAGTCCGCTGTTGCTGGGCGATTGGCGTCGGGAGAATGGTCCGGTTGAGCCCGAGCCTGTCGGCTCAAGAACTCAGAGCGTGCGGCTGAGCACCAATTCGCCGGCGCTACCCTTGAGCACCAGGCGACCATTGACCAGGTCCCATTTCTGGGTGGCGCGCAAAGTCGTCAGGAAGGAGCGCTCGAAATCGAGCAGCCCCTTGTCGCAGGAGCGCTTGGTCAGCGCGATCGGCCCGACCGCGAGAGCCTGCTGGCGCAGCGGATAGGCAGAGGCCGAGAAGGTGTTGCAGCCGCCGAAGCCGGTGCCGCGCAGGTTTGCGTCGATCATCAGGGTGGCCCGGCGATCATAGACCGGCTTGCCGTTGAGTTCGATGACGCTCCAGCTCGCGCCGATCGGGAAGGTCTTCTCCTGCTGCGGCAGCGGAATCGCCGTGCCGCCACCGCCGAGCTCCTCGCGGGACGGCATCTGCTGGCGGCGCTGCGCGGCGGCCTCTCCCGGCATCAGCATCGGTGCAACCAGCGCAGCAAGGACGGCCGCAAGGCCAAGGCGTCGAGTCATCTTCGTCTTACCTGCATTCACGCGCGCGGCCGCCTCGATCCAGGATCAAATGGGCCGCGGACCCCTTCATGGTTAAACGCGTAGATGCCAATTGGTTCAGGWTCAAGGCTGCTGCGCCGGAAAGCGCACAGCCGGATGGCCGGTTATGCGTTCAGATCCGGGCGTCGAGCCGCTCCAGCAGCCGGTTCGCGCGACGGAAGACATAGGTCGGCGCGGTGACGGTGATGTCGTCCGCGCCCTTGCGGTCGAGCTCCTCGACCAGCGCGAAGACCGCCTTGTCCGGGCAATGCAGGGTCAATGGCGCCCCCGCGGCCGGTGCGCCAAAGGGCAGCCGCGCCCCGAAACGCTCGGTCAGCGCAGCCAGCGCCGACGCATCGAGGTCTAACCTGGCGCGGATTTCGCGGACCGTGCGCGCCTCCTCCTCCGCCGCGATGCGGGAGAGAATCGTCCTGGCCGCAGCCCTGGCGCGATCGCCCCAGGGCGCCCGCGTCGAGGCGACCAGATTGGCTTCGGATGCGAGCATCACGCCATCATCCAGCACCTTGAGCGCATTCGCCGCGAGCGTCGCGCCGGTCGTGGTGATGTCGACGACGATCTCGGCGGTGCCGGCGGCAGGGGCGCCTTCCGTCGCGCCCAGGCTCTCGACGATGCGGTAATCGGCGAGCCCATGCTCAGCGAAGAAGCGGCGGGTCAGGTTCACATATTTGGTGGCGACGCGCAGCTTGCGGCCGTGGCGGGCGCGCATGGTCGAGGCGACGTCCTCGAGATCGGCCATGCTGCGCACGTCGTAGCCGCGCTCGCCGCTGGCCTTGACGAATTTCAGCCCGGCGCGGCCGAAGAAGGCGGTGGCGTTCTCCTGCAGTCGGCCCTTGGAGGGGACGGCGAGGACGAGAGGAGCATCATTGGCTTGCGGCGCTTGAGTCATGGGGTCTCTCCCGCCAGACGGTCGAGCCAGAGGGAGGCGCCGACCGCGGGGATCGCGCGCTTCGCGCCGAGGCGCCCGAGCAGGTTGTCGTAGCGCCCGCCGCCCGCCACAGGCTTGCCGTCGCCACGCGCGGGATCGTGCAGCTCGAAGATGAAGCCGGTGTAATAGTCGAGATTGCGCGCAAAGCCGGCCGAGAACCCGATGGCGCCGACATCGACCCCGCGCGCGGCCAGGAAGCCGGTGCGCTCGTCGAAGGCGTCCAGTTCGCGGCCGAGATCGAGCGAGGCCTGATCGGCCAAGGCCCTGAGCGCGGCGGAGGCCGTATCGGGATCGCCCGAGACGCCCAGCACCTGCGCCAGCAACGCCTTGACGTCGCCATTGATCGGATTCTCGCGCTCGGCGGCGCGGGCGAGGAAGCGCTCGGCGATATCGGCGGCGCTGCGCCCGCCGACCGTCGAGATGCCGGCGATGGAGAGCACATCCTCGACGAAGGCACGGGCGGCCTTGGGATCCTGCCCTTCCAGCGCCTTGAGCAGGCCGGCATGGGCGGCCTCGCCCTCGGCGAGCGGAGGATCGAGCGCCTCGACGGCCTGGGTCCCCCTACCCTGCACGATGGCGCGCACCAGGCGCCGGCGTGCGCCTTGGGGCACGGCCAGCCGGTCGAGCAGCGCGCCGAGCAGCGCGACGTCACCCATCAGGATGCGCGGCGCCTGCAGGCCCAGCGCGGCGGTCGCCTCGATGGTGAGTCCCATGATCTCGGCATCGGCGGCGGTGAAATCGGCACGGCCGAAGGATTCGATTCCCGCCTGCTGGAACTCGCCGGGCTCGCCGGCGCGCATGCGGAAGACCGGGCCGGCATAGCCATAGGCCGCAGGCTCCGTCGAGCCCGAGGCGATGTGATCGAGCGCGACGGGGATGGTGTATTCAGGGCGCAGGCACCAGTCGCGCCCGTCGACATCCTGCGTCATGAAGATGCGGCGGCGGATATCCTCGCCCGACAGGTCGAGGAAGACGTCGGCGGGCTGGAGGATCGCGGGTTCGGCATGCCCATAGCCCTCGCCCGCGAAGAGCGCGATCACGGTCTCGATGCTGGCGCGGCTTGCGGGCACGGGTCGTCCTGTCCTGTTGCGAGCGTCGTCCTAGCAGCGGCGCGGAGGATTTTCGAGGGATTTGAGGGAAATGGGTGAATGGGAATCGAAGGGCTGACCGGAACCCTCTCTCGCAGGGAGAGGGTTCTCAGTGCCTCACGAATGTCGCGCCAGCACCCGCTTCACGCCCTCGACCAGTTCCGCTACGGGCACAGCGAACTGAGCCTCGGCCTGCTTGGCCTTGTGCTCGGCGGAATCCTTGACGTCGCGGCTGGCGGCCGCGAGTTCGGCGCCAAGGATCAGATCCTTGATGACGACGGTCCCTGCCTCGCGCTCGGACGAGCCCTGAATGATCGCGCAGATCGCGCCGCGCCGGTCGGCATATTTCATCTGGGCGTTGAAGCCGGAGGAGCCGAGATAGAGGTCGGCGCGCAGCAGCGGCTTGCCCTCGGCATCCTTGGCCTGGCGCAAGCCYGCGACCATCGCCTGATAGCCCGGCATGAATTCCGGCGACTTGTTGTCCATCGCGGTGACGACGACGAGAGGCAGTCCGTTCCTGCTATCGACGATGGGCGACTTCACCGCCTTCAGCGCCGAATAGAGCCTGGAAACGCCGATCGAGAAGCCGACTGCCGGCACGGGCTCGGGCCGGAAGCGGCCGACCAGCCCGTCATAGCGCCCGCCGCCCGCGACCGAGCCGAAGCGCACGATTTGGCCGTCGTCATTGGTGACCGGGAAGGTCAGCTCCACCTCGTAGACCGAGCCGGTGTAGTATTCGAGGCCGCGGACGACGGAGGGGTCGATAATGATCCGCCCGAGATAGCCGGCCACCGTGATCAACTCCCGGATCTGCTCCAGTTCCCCGATGCCGGCGCGGCCATTCTCGGCATCTTCGACAAGGCCGCGCAGATCGGTGAGAGCCTCGGCCGAGAGCTTGGCGGAACCTTCGCTGTCCTCGGCATTGGCTTTGCCCAGCTCCGCGAGCTTCTGGCCGAGCTCCAGATAGCGAATGATGCGATCCGTCTGCGCGTGGGACAGACCCGCCCCCTTGGTGAAGTCGCCGCTCTCATCCTTGCGGCCGTCGCCGAGGAGCTTGCGGACCTCTTCAAGCGAGAACTTGTCGGCCTTGTCGATCGCGCGCAGCACAGTGAGGCGCGCGGCGGGGTCGATGCCCGCCGCATCCATCACGCCGTCGAGCACCTTGCGGTTGTTGACCTTGACGACATAGTCGCCGCGCTTGATGCCGAGCGCCTCCATCGTATCGGCGGCGAGCATGCAGATCTCGGCATCGCCCGCGACGGTGCCCGAGCCGACGATATCCGCGTCGAACTGCATGAACTGACGGAAGCGGCCGGGGCCCGGCTTCTCGTTGCGGAAGACATAGCCGACTTGGTAGCCGCGATAGGGCTTCGGCAGCGCGTCGAAATTCTCCGCGACATAGCGAGCGAGCGGCGCCGTCAGATCGTAGCGCAGCGAGAGCCACTGCTCGTCATCGTCCTGGAAGGAGAAGACACCCTCGTTCGGCCGGTCCTGATCCGGCAGGAATTTTCCGAGCGCGTCGGTGTACTCGACGAAGGGCGTCTCGACCGGATCGAAGCCATAAAGGGCGAACTGCTCGCGGATGACGGCGAGCATGCGCTCGGTGGCAGCGACATCGGCCGGGCCACGATCGACAAAGCCGCGCGGCTGGCGGGCTTTCAGCTTGGCAGAGGCGGTCTTGTCGGCGGACATGGGCGTGCGGAACTCGGGTACGGGCCACCTACCCACATGTGGATAGATTGCCCAGAATGGGTACGCTGGCGGGTTAGACCGTACAGGCGCGACGAGCAAGCGTGTCCTTCTCCCCTCGGGGGAGAAGGTAGCAGCGCGAAGCGCTGACGGATGAGGGAATGCAGGCGTCGAGCCGCCCTCATCCGCCTGCCGGCACCTTTTCCCCCGAGGGGAGAAGGAAGCTACTCCGCCGCCGCCAGCGCTTGCACCCGCAACGGCCGATCCTCGATCCCCGCCCGCGCCAGCTTCTCCGGCAATGGGCCGCCAGTCGCCCAGTCGAGCAGCTCGGCGGTATGCACCACCGGCGTGGTCGCGCCCTTGTCCGCAAAACCCTTCGCGAGCTGGGTCATGCAGCCGATATTGCCGGTCGCGACCAGCATCGGCTTCGTCCGCTCGATATTGCCGATCTTGCGCTCGCGCAGCTTCCCCGCGATCTCGGGCTGGAGGATGTTGTAGACGCCGGCCGAGCCGCAGCAGATATGGCCCTCAGGCACCTCCTTGACCTTGAAGCCGGCGCCCAAGAGCAGGCGCTTCGGCCCGTCCTTGAGCTGCTGGCCGTGCTGCATCGAGCAGGCGGAGTGATAGGCGATCGGCATCGCGACATCACGCACGGCCGAAAGCTCCAGCGTCTCCAGGAACTCGGTAACGTCCTTGGCCAAGCCTGAGACCTTCGCCGCCTTCTCGGCGTAAGCCGGCTCGTTGCGGAACATGAAGCCGTAATCCTTGATCGTCGTGCCGCAGCCTGAGGCTGTGATCAGGATCGCGTCGAGCCCCTCGCCGTCGATCTCCGCCATCCAGGCRTCGATATTGGCGCGGGCGAAGGCGAGCGCGTCGTGCTCCTGCCCCATATGGTGGACGAGCGCGCCGCAGCAGCCCTCCCCCTTCGGCAGTACGACCTCGACGCCATGGCGGTTGAGCAGGCGGATCGTCGCCTCGTTGATGGCGGGGTCGAGCACCGGCTGGGCGCAACCGGAGAGCAGCGCGACGCGCTTCGATCGCTCGGCCGGCGGCGGGAAGCTTTGCGGGCCTTCCATCGCCGAGCGCGTCGGCAGGCGCGCGGGCGCCAGCGCCAGCATCGCCTTCAGCCGGTTGCCGACGACCGGGAGAACGCCGAGCACCGGAGCGAGCGGCTTGGCCGCCAGGGCCATCAGCATCGCGGCGCGGAAGCGGCCGGGATAGGGCAGGATCGCCGCCAGCACCTTGCGCAGCAAACGGTCATGCCAGGAGCGCGTATAGGTCTCCTCGATATGCGCGCGGGCATGGTCGACGAGGTGCATGTAGTGGACGCCGGATGGGCAGGTCGTCATGCAGGAGAGGCAGGAGAGGCAACGGTCGATGTGCTGCACCACCTCGGCGGTGGCCGGCTTGCCGTTCTCCAGCATGTCCTTGATCAGGTAGATGCGGCCGCGCGGGGAATCGAGCTCGTCGCCGAGCAGCAGATAGGTCGGGCAGGTCGCGGTGCAGAAGCCGCAATGCACGCAGGTGCGCAGAATCTTCTCCGAGGCCGGCATGCGCGGATCGGAGGCGAGGCGCTCGGGGGTGAAGTTCGTCTGCATCGTTCAGGCCCCACCCTGCCAGGCTTTGATCCAGTCCATCGGCCAGAGCAGCATGATGACGTTGAGGGTGAGGTTGTCGCGGATCAGCCAGCCGACGATCAGTTCCATGGCGAGAGCGCTCGTGACAGTGAGCCAGATCGGCGCGAGACGGGCGATCAGGAAGCCGAGCACCATCGAGAGGATGTCGCTGACCGAGTTCAGGACGCTGTCGCCGTAATAGTCGAGCGAGATCGTCGCCGAGCGGTAGTGCTCGATCACGGCCGGCGAGTTCTCGGTGATCTCCCAGGCGCCTTCGATGATGATGGCGAGCAGCAGCGCCAGCCCGAAGGAGATCGGCAGGCCGGTCAGGCGGCGCACCAGCCAGAACAGCCCGTAGAACAGGAAGCCGTGGATGATGTGCGAGAAGGTGTACCAGTCGGCGATGTGCTGGGAGTTCTCGGAGGAGAAAACCTGCCCCTGCCAGAACTTCACATAGCCGCATTTGCAGATCGGTTCGCGGCCCATCGCCAACAGGATCACGGCGGCCGACGCCACCAGCAGCAGCGCCAACCCGGCGACGGCGAACGGACCGAGACGCCCCGGCGCCCAGCTCGGGCGCGGCGCGGCAAATTCGCTGGAAACCGGTTCGGCGAGCGCCATCATATCCCCGCATACATCCGGCCGGGCTCGAAGATGCCGGCGGGATCGAAGCTTTTCTTGATGCCGGCCGTCACCCGCATCAGCGGCTCGGCCAGCGGCTGGAACACGTCGACGGCGGCACGGATCGCATCCGGCGCCCGGACCAGCGTGGCATGGCCGCCGAGCGGCTTCAACGCGGTGCGGATCGCGGCGGCGCCGGCATCGCCGTAGGCGGGAACCGCGAGCCAGACCAGTCCGCCGCCCCAGTCGTAGAAGCAGCGTGCAGCCGGGATCATCCGCGCGATCGCAGCGGCGGCCTTCGGGCCGTTGGTCGGGGCGAGCGAGAGCCGCCAGACCGCGTCATCGCTCCCGGCGAAGAAGGCCGCATCGCGGATGTCGACCCAGAGTTCGGTCGGGGCTGTTCCTTCCAGCAGATCGGGCGTGCCATAGTCTCCGAGCAGCAGCGCGAGTTCAGCGGCACGGTAATCGATCGAGTCCGAAAAATTCTCCAGACGCAGCAGGGTCAGCGCCTCCTCGCCAGCGATCCGGGCCGGGAGATGCGCCGCCGCCATCGGCTCGAAGGGCGAGCCCAGCGCTTTCGCCAGCAGCGCAACTCCCACTTCGTCGGAGAGGCCGCGCCATTGCAGCGTCGCGATGCGCTCCGGCCGCGGCAGCACGCGGAAGGTGACTTCGGTCAGAAAGCCGAGCGTGCCGTGGCTGCCGCTGAGGAGCTTCACGAGGTCGAGGCCGGTGACGTTCTTCATCACCCGCCCGCCGGACTTGATCATCTCGCCGCGGCCATTGACCAACCTGACGCCGATCAGGGAATCACGCGCGGCRCCGGCGTTGATCCGGCGCGGGCCCGAGACATTGCAGGCGGCGACCGCGCCGATCGTCGGCTCGCCCTCGCTGCCATAGAGGGCGCGGTGGTCCATCGGCTCGAAGGGCAGCATCTGGCCGCGCTCGGTCAGGGTTTCCTGCACGATCTGCAGCGGCGTGCCGGCGCGGGCGGCGATGACCATCTCGGCCGGTTCGTAGAGGGTTATGCCGGTGAGGCCGGCGCTGGAAAGCGTGCTCGCAGCCTGGGCGTGCCGGCCGAGGCCGGCACGCGTGCCGCCGCCGCGCAGGATCAGCGGCACGTTGTTGTCGACCACGGATTTCACGACGGCGCAGGCCTGCGCCTCGGTGGTGGGGGTGTGGATGGTCACGCCGCGACCCTGCCTTCCAGCGGGAACACCTTGGCCGGGTTGAGCAGCCACCCGGCATCGAACACCGCCCTCACCCGCATCTGCTGGGCGAGGTCGGTTTCGGTGAACTGGAAGGTCATCAGATCGCGCTTCTCGATGCCGACGCCATGCTCGCCGGTGAGGCAGCCGCCGACCTCGACGCAGAGCTTGAGGATGTCCATGCCGGCATCCTCCGCCTTCTGCGCCTCGACCGGATCGTTGCAGTTGTAGAGGATCAGCGGGTGGAGATTGCCGTCGCCGGCGTGGAAGACATTGGCGACGCGCAGGCCGTAAGCTTTCACGATCTCGTCCATGCGCTTGAGCACATAAGGGAGCTGGCCGGTCGGGATCGTGCCGTCCATGCAGATGTAATCCGCGATGCGGCCGGTCGCGCCGAAGGCCGATTTGCGGCCCTTCCAGATCGCCGCCGACTCCATGGCCGACTGGCTCTCCTTCACCGTCTTGACGCCGTGCTCGCGAGCAATCGCGACAATGCGGGCGAGCTGCGCGTCCATCTCCGCATCCGAGCCCTCGACCTCGATGATCAGCAGCGCCTCGACATCCATCGGGTAGCCCGCCTTGGCGAAGGCCTCGCAGATCTCAATCGCCGGCTTGTCCATGAACTCCATCGCGACCGGGATGATGCCGGCGCCGATGATGGCGGCCACAGCCGCGCCGGCCTGCTCGCTGGTCGGGAAGCCGAAGAGCACGGGCCGCGCTCCTTCCGCCGCGCGCAGAATGCGCACCGTCGCCTCGGTGACGATGCCGAGCTGGCCTTCCGAGCCGTTGATCAGGCCGAGCAGATCGTAGCCGGGGGAATCGAGATGGCCGCCGCCAACTTCAACGATGCTGCCGTCGAGCATCACCATGGTGACGCCGAGGACGTTGTTGGTGGTGACGCCGTATTTCAGGCAATGCGCCCCGCCCGAGTTCATGCCGATGTTGCCGCCGATCGAGCAGGCGAGCTGCGAGGACGGATCGGGCGCGTAGAAGAAGCCCTCCGCCGAGACTGCGCCGGTCACCGCGAGATTGGTGACGCCGGCYTSSACCCTGGCGRYSCGGTTGGCATAGTCGATCTCGAGGATGCGGTTCATCTTCGAGACGCCGATCACCACGGCGTCCTCCTGCGGGATCGCCCCGCCGGCAAGCGAGGTGCCGGAGCCGCGCGGGACCACCGGCACGCCCTGTTCCAGGCAATAGCGCAGGACCGCCGCGACCTCCTGCGTCGTAGAGGGCAGGACGACCGCCAGCGGCATGCGGCGATAGGCGGTAAGCGCATCGGTCTCATAGGGGCGCCGCTCGTCGTCGCTGGTGATCAGGGCCTGCGGCGGAACGAGCCGGGACAGGCCGGCGATGATCGATTCGCGGCGGGCGAGAATGCCGGCATCCGGCTCCGGAAAGGCAATCGCGCTCATCTGTCCCTCCCCTCGCCCCGCGAAACACACGGCTCTGATTGCGCCGGAGACTAGACCAATTCAAGACCACTTGCAGCGCGTGTGGAAAGCCAGCCATTATTTCCAAAATGGAAAAGGTGGGCTTGCCATGGATCGGTTCGGCGATCTCGACGTCTTCGCCCATGTCGTCACGGCGAGGAGCATGTCGGCCGCGGGACGGCAGCTCAATCTGTCACCCGCGGTCATTTCGAAGCGCATCCGCCGCCTCGAGGAGCGGCTGGGGGTGCGGCTGCTGCAGCGCACGACGCGGCAGCTCGCTTTGACCGAGGCCGGGCAAGGCTTCTACGAGCGCGTCGTCTCGATTCTCTCCTCGATCGAGGAGGCGGAGGCCTGGGTCGCGAGCGGCGCGGGACAGGTGCGCGGCACCTTGCGCGTCTCGGCGCCCACCTCTTTCGGCCGGATGCATATCGCCCCCCATCTCAAGGCCTTCCTCGACGCCAACCCGCTGGTGACCGTCGAGCTCGTGCTAAGCGACGCCTTCGTCGATGTGGTGGGAGAAGGCTTCGACCTCGCGGTCAGGATCGCCGATCTGCAGGATTCCAGCCTCGTGGCGAAGCGGCTCGCCCCGAACCACCGCGTGCTCTGCGCCACGCCGGGCTATCTCGCAGCGCACGGGACGCCGACCGACATCGCCGCGCTCTCGCGGCATACGCTGATCGCGCACAATGCCGACCATTGGCGGCTGGATGGGCCGGAAGGTCCTGTCTCGGTGAGGGTCGGCGGTCCGCTCAGGACCAATTCGAGCGAGGTGGTGCGGGAGGCGCTGCTGGCCGGCGTCGGCATCGCCCTGCGCTCGACCTGGGATGTCGGGCCGGAGCTGAAATCCGGCGCCCTGCAACGGGTCCTGCCGGCCTATGCGGTGGGCTCGCGCGTCGCGGTCCATGCCGTCTATCCGAGCCGCCGCCATATGGAGCAGAAGGTGCGCGCCTTCGTCGACTATCTCGCCGAACTCTACGGCGCCACGCCCTATTGGGATGCGGGGCTTGCGCTATAGGGCATTGCCGGCGGCCAGGCCGCCGGGGGATGCTCCAGGAAAAGGCTTCTGGGAGAATAGTCATGTTCGGCGTGCTCGAAGGCACAGGCGTTTCGGTTCTCGATCCGCGCTTCCACCGTATCGTCCCAGGCTCGGCCCGGGTCGAGCGGCTCTGGACGGGTGCGCGCTGGTCGGAGGGGCCGGCCTGGTTTCCCGCCCACAACACGCTGGTCTGGTCCGACATTCCCAACAACCGGATGCTGCGCTTCGACGCCCTCTCCGGCCAGACGGCCGTCTTCCGCGAGCCCGCCCGCAATTCCAACGGCAACACGGTCGACGCGCAGGGCCGGCTCGTCACCTGCGAGCATGGCGGGCGGCAGGTGACGCGCACCGAGCATGACGGCAGGGTCACCGTGCTGGCGAGCCATTATGGCGGCAAGCGATTGAACTCGCCCAACGACGTCGTCGTGAAATCGGACGGCTCGATCTGGTTCACCGACCCCGATTACGGCATCCTCACCGACTATGAAGGCGACAAGTCGCCGAGCGAGATCGGCGCCTGCCATGTCTACCGGATCGACGGGCAAACCGGCGAAATCGCCATCGCCGCCGATGATTTCGTCAAGCCGAACGGCCTCGCTTTCTCGCCCGACGAGAGCATCCTCTACATCGCCGATACCGGCGCCAGCCACGACCCCGAGAACGGCCCGCGCCATATCCGCGCCTTCGCGGTCGGCGCCGACGGCAAGACGCTCGGCGCCTCGAAGGTCTTCGCCACCTGCACGAACGGGCTGTTCGACGGCTTCCGTCTCGATGTCGAGGGCCGGATCTGGACCAGCGCCGCCGACGGCGTCCACATCTACCACCCGGACGGCACGCTGATCGGCAAGGTGGCGATTCCCGAAATCGTCGCGAATGTCTGCTGGGGCGGCCCGAAGCTCAACCGCCTCTTCATCTGCGGCACGACTTCGCTCTATTCGGTGATGACTCACACCAACGGCGCGCGGCGGCCCTGATCCCAAGTGGGGTCAGCGCGGCAGGGCGCTACACGTCCTGCCCGACATAATCGGCCACATGCTGCATGCGCTTCAGCGTGCGCCAGTAGATGTCCTCCATCAGCAGATGGGCGAACTCGCCGTTGCGGCCGATGCTGTAGAGCCCGGCGACGCCGGTGCCGCGCGCGAAGGCCTGCCGCCGCTGCTCGTAGCGCGAGAGATAGACCGGGTAGGCGAAGGGCGTCTTCAGCATCCCGCCGGCGCCGATATAGCGCGCCCGCAGATGCGGATAGATCCGGCAGAGCCCTTCAAGGCAGAGCGTCGCGAGTTCCTCGTCCGACATCGACCAATGGGCGTCGCCGACCTCGCAGCCGATGTCGAAGGTCAGTTGGGTGCGCCCCTCCGGCGCGAGCCAGGGCATCGCGGCCGGGGCCTCCGTCACCCGGAAGAAGGGCTGCGAACGGTCCGGCACCCACAACATCGTGTCGGGCAGCAGGTTGCGGCCCTCGAAGCGCAGATTGACGAAGATCATCGGCCGGTAGCGGAACTGGCCGAGCTCGTCGAGCTGGTCCGTGCCCTCGACGAGGCGCGGCAGGACATGAACGGGCGCCGTGCTGATCGCCGCCGAAACGCCGATCTCGCGGCCATTGACCTGGATCGCGGCGACGCGGCCGCGCTCGACGAAGACGCGCTCGACGCGCGCTTCCAGTTCGATGCGGTGGCCGACCTGCTTCATCGTCGGCTCCAGCAGCCGCGAGACGCCACCGTCCGGATAGACATGATAGACGCGCGGGCTCTCCGGCATCTCGTGCGAATAGCCGTTGCAGACCGCACGACCCGTGACGCGGGAGGCGGCCTTGAGATAGAGGGTCTTCATCACCCCGGCCGAGAGCTTCTGTCCGACGGCCGGAGAAAGCTCGCTCGCCGGAGCGCCGGACCAGGCCTCCGCCAGCGGAATCGCGACATCCTGCGCCAGCGCCTCGCCATAGGCGTTTCGGAACCAGTCGGCGGCGTTCTCGACCTTACCGGGGCTCAACCGGGCCGCGAAGGCGCTCACCGCGTAGCGCGGCGACGCCGGCAGCCCGAAGGGGTAGCTGTAGCTGCGCCCGCCGAGCGAGACCGCCTCGCCGTAGTGACCGACGGTTCGCGAGATCTCGCTCGCGCCGAGCGCGTCCGCCAGCCGGTTGCTGACGAAATGCGCGCCGAAATCATAGGTGTAGCCCTCGGCATCCTTGAAGGAGGAGGCCATGCCGCCGACCGCGCGGCCGGTCTCGAAGACCGCAGCCTGCAAGCCGCGCCGCTCGATATCGAAAGCCGCCGTCAGCCCGGCGATGCCGGCGCCGATGATCGCGACAGGCTTGGCGAGACGGCGCCAGACAGCCGGCGCCTTGACTGCGATGTCCATGGAGAAAGCCCCCGCGTTCCGAAGCCCGCCGGCAGGTTCCGGCATGAACTGACGTAACAGGAGCGGATGAATCCCGATTTGAGCCGACTTCACAATCAAGGGCTCAGATCGTCATGAACTGTTAACGCTAACGGAGCGGCGGCACTCAGGAGCCGGGCTTCTCGCCCTTGATCCGCATCAGCACGAGCG
The DNA here is from genome assembly GCF_052113865.1 of Allobosea sp. TAB14. Lineage (NCBI taxonomy): Bacteria > Pseudomonadati > Pseudomonadota > Alphaproteobacteria > Hyphomicrobiales > Alloboseaceae > Allobosea > Allobosea sp. TAB14. The sequence continues at coordinate 25,851 of NZ_JBFRDQ010000044.1, forward strand.
GCATGGCGAGGCCGATCACCACGAACCGCACCAGATGGTGGGCGCCGACATAAAGCGTGTCGAGCCCCATGGCGAAGGCCAGCATCGCCATGGCCTCGAGCCCGCCCGGCGCGAAAGCCGCCATGCCGCTGGCATAAGGCACTCCCGCMAGCCAGGCSGCCGGCCAGGCGAAGAGGAAGGCGACGCCCATCGAGACGGCGAAGCCGCCGATCGCCAGCGGAAACAGGCCGCGCAGCTCCTTGCGCGGGATATGGGCGATGCGCCCGCCCATGGTCGAGCCGAGCAGGATCTGCACCGCGATCTGGATCGGCTGCGGCAAGCTGCCTTCGACGAGCCCGCTGCCATGGAGGATCGCGCTGGCGAAGGTCGCTCCGAACATCAAGGGCGCGGCAAGCCCGATGCGCTCGAAGCTGAGCCCCAGCAACAGTCCGGCCATGACCAGACCCAGCATGGTCGAGGGACCGACGGCCGTCAGGACCGGCGCCGGCGCGCCCGCCGAGGTGCCGGTCGCCTGCATCAGGCTCGGCAGGAACGCGACCAGGACCAGCAGCCGGAAGAGCTGGACGACCGAGATGCGGCCGATATTGGCGCCCTTCGCCTGGGCGATCGCCAGAACGGTCGAGAGCGCGCCCGGCGCGGCGGCGAGAAGCGCGTCGATCCAGGGCCAGCGCGCGACATGGCGCAGATAAGCCCCGGTCGCGAGCATGATCGCCGCGACGCCGACCAGCAGAACCGCGAGCGAAGCCGGATAGCGCGCGAGCGCGGCCAGCGCCTCGGGCGTCGCGGCCGAGCCGAGAATCGTGCCCGAGAACAGCATCGTCGAATCGAACCAGGGGCGCCGGAGCGCCGGCAGCGGGCGAATCAGCGACACGATGGTGCTGAGCAGCATCGACCCCGACAGCCAGGCGGCGGGCATGCCGAGCGTCGCGAACAGGGCGCCCCCGAGCGCCGCGATCGCGATGACGACCGCCTCGCGTCCGAGGAGCGCAAATCGCGAGGAAGGGTAGCCGAACAGTCTCATTCTGCCCCGAAAGCGTGCCGCATCGGCGACGCCGGGCGTTCATGACCATCGCCGGCGCAACGGTCAACCGCGCCGGCCGCCGGCCCGCGCAGGGCCGCCTTGCGTGGCGGGCGGTCAGGCCGCCATCAGCGCCTTCTGCAACCGCGCTACCGCCTCCGTGAGATCGGCGGCGTTGCGGGCGAAGCAGAGCCGCAGGCCCTTCTCGCCGCCGGGGCCGAAGGCCGTGCCCGGCGCCAGCCCGACATTGGCGGTATCGACGAGATCCAGCGCCAGTTTGCGGGAATCCTCGCGGCCATCGACAGTGAAGAACTGGTAGAAGGCCCCGACCGGCGCCGCGAGCGAGACGCGGTTGGTCGCCTTGAGCCCCTCATGGACGATCCGGCGCCCCTCGGCCGCACGCGCGATCTGGCCGGCGATGAAATCCTCGCCCTCGTCCAGCGCCGCGACGGCGCCGCGCTGCACGAAGACCGGCGAGCCGGAGGTCGAATACTGGATCAGGTTCTCGATCACCTGGCCGAAGGCCTCCGGCGCCTCGATCCAACCGATGCGCCAGCCGGTCATCGCCCAGTTCTTCGAGAAGGTCTGGACGAAGATGACGCGGTCCTCCGGCGCCATGATGTCGTGGAAGGACGGGGCGCGGGCCGAGCCGTCATAGACGAAGCGGCCATAGATCTCGTCGGCGACGATCCAGATGCCGTGCTTGCGCGACAGGGCAAGCAGCGCCTCCTGCTCCGCCTTCGTCGCCGTCCAGCCGGTGGGGTTGGAGGGCGAGTTGATCAGCATGCCGCGCGTCTTCGGCGTGATCGCGGCCTCGAGCTTGCCGAGATCGAGCGTAAACCGGCCCTGGTCGTACTCCATCGGCACGCAGACGGGCCTGGCGCCGCCGACGCTCGTCGCGGCCACGAAATTGGGCCAGGCCGGAGTCGGGATGATGAGCTCGTCGCCCGGCCCCGCGATCATGCGCACCACGATCTGGAGCGACTGCATGCCGGAGCCCGTGACGAAGAAGCGCTCGGGCGAGAATGGCTGCCCGTAGAGGCGCTCGTGATAGCGGGCCAGCGCCTCGCGCAGCTCCGGGATGCCGCGCTGCCAGGTGTAGAAGGTCTCGCCGGCTGCCAGCGAGCGCGCCGCCGCGTCCCGGATGAAGGCCGGCGTCGGCAGGTCRCCTTCGCCGACCCAGAGCGGAATCAACCCCTCCCGCAGGCGGCCGTAATTCATCACCTCGACGATGCCGCTTTCGGGCGCCTCGCGCGCCTCCGGCCGCAGATCGGCGATCAGCGTGCTGCCCGTCGGGAGAGCGGAATTCATCGGTTTCGACCTCGCGATTTGTCCTGCCCTTCTTTAGCCGATGACGGCGCGGCGGGGCATGAAATCGCGAGATCGGGTCGATCGGTCGCGGTGATGAATCGCGACCGGCGGCGTCAGCCGATCAAACCGTCTTCTGCTTGAGCAGATCGCGGATCTCGGTGAGCAGGACGACGTCGTCGGCCTTCGGAGGCGGCGCGGCCGGCTCTTCCTTCTGCTTGCGCTGGAGCGTGTTGATGCCCTTGACGACGAGGAACAGCACGAAGGCGATGATGATGAAGTTGACCGCGACCGTGATGAAGTTGCCGTAGGCGAGGACCGCGCCCTGCTTCTTGGCTTCGGCCAGCGTCGTGGCGGTGATGCCGCTGTTGAGGCCGATGAAGTAGTTCGAGAAATCGACACCGCCCAATGCGCCGATAAAGGGCATGATGATGTCGTTGACCAGGGAGTCCACGATCTTGCCGAAAGCGGCGCCGATGAYGACACCGATCGCGAGATCGATCACATTGCCTCGCAGCGCGAATTTCTTGAATTCATCGAGCATGCTGCACCCCTTCTTTAGTCGCCCGGATTTTTCCATCGGCCGGCGCAGGCTAGACCATGCAGCCCAGGCAGGAAAAGCCCGCGGGCGGTATATTCGGCGCGTTCGACCCGGTTTGCGCGAAATATTCGGGGGACGACTTGGACAAATGACCTGTGGCAAGCCGGAAGACACATCGCTAGACTGGTGGGAAACCTGAAACGGAAGGTCATGCCGGCAGCTTTTCGGCCCCGATTGCAGGCGCTCTCGCAGGACATGGCATCGTGATTCCAGCCTGGTCCGTCGTACTGGTCGCGCTCGCCTATCTGTGCGGGCTCTTCGCCGTCGCCCACACCGCCGACATATCCGGCCGGCGGCTGATGACCGGGCGGGCGCGCTCGACGATCTATGCGCTGGCGCTAGGCGTCTACTGCACCTCCTGGACGTTCTACGGCTCGGTCGGCTTCGCCAACCGCGCAGGCTTCGATTTTCTCGGCATCTATGTCGGGCCCATCCTGGTCATCGGCTTCGGCCATCGCTTCGTCGCGCGYATCGTCGRSATCGCCAARTCGCAGAACATCACCTCGRTCGCGGATTTCGTCGGCGCGCGCTACGGCAAGAGCGAGCGSGTGGCSGCGCTGGTCTGYCTCGTCGCCGTGATCGGCGCCCTGCCCTATATCGCGCTGCAGCTCAAGGCGGTCTCGAATTCGCTCTCCGTGTTCCTTGCCGCGACCGGCGGACACGCCCCGGCCTATGACGTGCCGATTCTGAGCGACATCGCCTTCCTCGTCGCGGTGGTTCTGGCCGGTTTCGCCTGCGCCTTCGGCACGCGCCATATCGATGCGACGGAGCATCAGGACGGCCTCGTCCTCGCCATCGCGGTCGAATCGGTGGTCAAGCTCATCGCCTTCCTCGTGCTCGGCATCTTCATCGTCTACGGGCTGTTCGACGGCATGGGCGACCTGCTCGCTCAGGCGGCAAAGCCAGCGCCCGACATGGCGCCGATCTGGGACCGGACATCGAGCTGGCCGGGCTTCCTGACGCTGACGCTGCTGTCGAGCTGTGCCGCGCTGCTGCTGGCGCGCCAGTTCCATATGACCATCGTCGAGAATCGCGATGCCCGAGACGTGCGCCGCGCGGCCTGGATGTTCCCGCTCTATCTCGTGCTGATCAATCTCTTCGTCCTGCCCCTGGCGGCCGCCGGCGAGATCCTGCTGCCCGGCAGCGGCATCGATCGCGACATGACGGTGCTGCTGCTGCCGCTCCAGCGCGAGGCCGGGCTGATCGCGCTTCTCGTCTTCATCGGCGGGCTCTCGGCGGCGACGGCGATGGTGATCGTCGCCTCGGTCGCGATCGCGATCATGATCGCCAACCACCTCGTCATGCCGCTGCTGCTGCGCGGCCGCCGGGCCCTCAGCGAGCCCAGGAAGGCGAAGGCTTCGCTCGGCCCGCAAACGCCGGGCAACGGCAATCCCGGCGGCGATCTCGGCTCACAGATCCTGATCATCCGCCGGGTGAGCATCTTCCTCGTCATCCTGCTCGGCTATGCCTATTACCGCGCCGCCGGCGAGGCGGCGCTGGTCTCGATCGGCCTGCTCTCCTTCGCGGCGACGGCGCAGATCGCGCCTGCCTTCTTCGGCGGGTTGATCTGGCGGCGCGGCACGTCGCTGGGCGCCGCGGCGGGGCTCATCGTCGGCACGACCGTCTGGGCCTATACGCTGCTGATGCCGAGCCTCGCCATTCCCGGGAGCTGGTGGAGCGAGATCGTCGCGCATGGCCTTCTCGGGCTCGACCTGCTGCGGCCGGAAGCGCTGCTGGGTTTCGACGGCATGCCGGCCCTGCCGCACGGCGTCGCCTGGAGCCTCGGGCTCAACATCCTCTCCTATGTCGGCTTCTCGCTGCTCAGGCCTGCCAATCCGATGGAGCGCCTGCAGGCCAACGCCTTCGTCGAATCGGACCGGGCAACGATGGCGCAGACCTTCTCGCTCTGGCGCACCAGCGTCACCGAGGGCGAGTTGCAGGCGACCATCGCCCGCTATCTCGGCCGGGAGCGCACGGAAGGCGCCTTCGAAAGCTTCAATCACAGTCGCGGCGAAACGCCCGAGCCCGCTCGCGACGCCGACATCCACCTGCTGCGCTTCGGCGAGCAYCTGCTCTCCTCGGCSATCGGCGCGGCMTCCTCRCGGCTGGTGCTGTCGCTGCTGCTGAAGAAGCGTAATCTCTCGACCGAGGCCGCCTTCAAGCTGCTCGACGATGCCTCGGCGGCCTTGCAGTACAACCGCGACATCCTCCAGCACGGGCTCGACCATGCCGGCCAGGGCATCACGGTGCTCGACCGGGATCTTCGGCTGCTCGCCTGGAACCAGGCTTTCCTCCAGCTCTACGATCTGCCGCCCTCGCTGGTGCGCTTCGGCACGGGGCTCGACGAGATCGTGCGCTTCAACGCGGCACGAGGCGCCTATGGCGACGGCGCGCAGGACGATCTGATGGCGGCGCGGCTGGAAAGCTTCGTCAACGACCGCGAGCCGGTCCGCCTCAAGCTCTTCCCCTCGAAGAAGGTGATCGAGGTCCGCACCAACCCGCTGCCGGATGGCGGCTTCGTCACCACCTATACCGACATCACCGAGACCGTCGCCGGCGAGGAGAAGCTCGAACGCGCCAATGAAAGCCTGGAAAGGCGCGTCGCCGAGCGCACCGAGGAGCTCCTCCACGTCAATACGGAGCTCCAGCGCGCCAAGGCCGAGGCCGMGGCCGCGAACCTCTCCAAGACGCGCTTTCTCGCAGCCGCGAGCCATGACATCCTGCAGCCGCTCAACGCTGCGCGCCTCTACGCGACCTCGCTGGTCGAGCGGGATCGCGCCGCCGGCCAGCCCGACCTCGCCGAGAACATCGACGCCTCGCTCGACGCGGTGGAAGAGATCCTCACCGCACTGCTCGAAATCTCGCGGCTCGACGGCGGCGCCCTCAAGCCCGAGCTCACCGCCTTCCGCCTCGACGAGCTGATGCGCCAGCTCCAGCGCGAATTCGAGCCCAGCGCGCAAGAAAAGGGGCTGAAGCTCGTCTTCGTGCCGACCGGGCTCGCCGTGCGCTCGGACCGGCGTCTGCTCCGGCGCCTCCTGCAGAACCTGATCTCCAACGCGATCAAATACACGCCGAACGGCAAGGTGCTCATCGGCTGCCGACGGCGCGGCAACCAGGTCGCGGTCGAGGTGATCGATACCGGGCTCGGCATTCCCCAGAGCAAGCAGAAGACCGTCTTCCGCGAATTCCAGCGGCTCGACCAGGGCGCGCGGGTGGCGCGCGGCCTCGGGCTCGGCCTGTCGATCGTCCAGCGCATCGCCCGCGCGCTCGACCATGGGCTGACGCTCGATTCGGTGCCCGGCCGCGGCACGCGCTTCTCGCTCATGGTGCCGCGCACCGCGCCGCTGCCGGCGATGACGACCGGCGCGGCTCCGCGCCAGTCCCCGGCCGGCCAGCTCGCCGGAATGCGGCTCCTGGTGATCGACAACGAGCCGGCGATCCTCGACGGCATGAAACGCCTGCTCGAAGGCTGGGGCTGCCGGGTGACGATCGCCGCGGGGCTCGAAGAGGCGCTGCCGCATGTCGGGGGCAAGAACGAACCGGACGTGCTGATCGCCGATTATCACCTCGACCATGGCAATGGGCTGACCGCGATCAGCTCGCTGCGGGCCCATGCCCGTACGCCGATGCCGGCGATCCTGCTCACCGCCGACCGAACGCCGCATGTGCGCGAGGCGGCGAACGCGCTCGACGCCCATCTGCTCAACAAGCCGCTGAAGCCGGCGGCGTTGCGCGCCTTGCTGGCGCAGTGGCGCGCGACGCGGCTGGCGGCGGAGTAGCTTTCCAGCCCTCAGCGCTCGCTTGCGCTAGCGCCGCGCAGCACCTCTTCCGATGCCAGGAAGGCCGCGACCTCGGGGCTCGGCGCCGGGCTTTGCGCGGTGATGCCGATCTCCGCGAGAAGCCGCTCGACGGGCACATAGGCCCTCGCCCGCCGGTCGTAGATCGCCGCCCGCACCAGCGCGACGGCAGCGACAATCTCACCCCCGTCCCGGCCCTGCATCAGCATGCGGTGCTGCATCACCAGCCAGTTCTCGCTCCAGCACAGGATGCGCGTCTCGAGATTGAAGGAACGAAAGAGCCGCATCTCGCGCCTGAAGCGAATCGTCCCGGCATTGACCACCGGCACCCAGCGGTGCCGCAGGATCGCGCGCCACAGGCCGCTACGCAGCACGAGGTCGGTGCGCCCGAGATCCATCAGCGTCCAGTAGCGGCCGTTGTTCATGTGCAGGCTGGTGTCGAGATCGTGGAACCAAACGCGGAACGGCAGCAGCGAAGCCCCGCCCGRCATCTCCAGGCGCGGGCGCATCCGAAAGGTGGCGAGGAGCCAGATCAGGCGGAACCAGAGATTCATATCGGCCTTCCGATTGTGGACCGGTCGCTGCGAGCCCCATGTCATACGGGCGGCATCGCTGTCGATCATGCTATCGTCTGGTTCGAACCCGCCAGAGAGCGGCAGCGGAGTCGCCGGTTTGCCCACCCTTCACGTCTCGCCCCTGTCGAAGCTCGACGCCACGGTCGCGGCCTGCGGCGCCAGCCATCTCGTCACGCTGATCAATACCAACACCAAGGTCGAACGGCCCGCCGGCATCCCGGAGAGCCGCCATCTCTTCCTCGGCATGTCAGACATCAACCAGCCGATGGAGGGGCATGTGCTGGCGGGGCAGGAGCATATCGCGCGGCTCATCGCCTTCGTCAGGGACTGGGACCGCGCCGCGCCGCTGGTGATCCATTGCTGGGCCGGGATCAGCCGCTCGACCGCGGCCGCCTACATCACCGCCTGCGCGCTCGCGCCTGAGCGGGACGAGGCGGAGGCGGCGGAGGCCTTGCGCGCCGCCTCGCCCTCGGCAACGCCCAATAGCCGCCTCGTCGCACTCGCCGACGCCAGCCTCGGACGGGGCGGCCGGATGATCCGCGCCATCGAGCGGATCGGCCGCGGAGCCGACGCCTTCGAGGGGCAGCCCTTCGTCTTCCCGCTGGCTTGAGTCAGGATGCCGCAACGGCAGCTTCATGCGGCCTTCCGGGGGATCGTCGCGGATCGTACCGGGCTCCTCGACGAGCGAGGCAGAAGATTGCTTGCATCCGGCAAAATTTGCGACGATTGATCGCGCGGGAGGCAATTCCGGCACCATGACGATCGAACTCGACTCGCGCGACCGCACGATCCTGCGAATCCTGCAGCAGGACGGACGCATCACCAATTCGGACCTGGCCGAGAAGGTGCACCTGTCGCCCTCCGCCTGCCTCAGGCGCGTGCGGCAGCTCGAGGAAAGCGGGTTGATCCGTGGCTATGCGATGATGCTCGACGACAAGATCGCCGGCTTTCCGGGCACGGCCTTCGTCTTCGTCACGCTCGACCAGCAGGGCCGGGCCTCGCTGGAGAGCTTCGAGCAGGCCGTGCAGAACCTGCCCGAGATCCTCGAATGCCACCTGCTCGCCGGGGCGCATGATTATCTGATGCGCGTGATCTATCGCGACAGCGCCGATTTCGAGCGCATCCACACCGACATCATCACGCAATTGCCTGGCGTGACGCGCGTGCAGTCGACGCTGACGCTGCGAACGATCAAGAAAACCTCTGCCCTGCCGGTCTGAGCCCGGCGGATCTAATTCCGGCTCGCGGGTTGCGACGGGGCGCCGTCCGACCGATAAGCTTGCCTCAAACAGGAATCAGGCCCGTGAGCGAAGACAAGACCCAAGGCACTCCCCATGCCGACGTCGCCGCCCTGCCCTTCGAGGCGGCGCTGAAGGAACTCGAAGGCATCGTCGCGCGGCTCGAGCGCGGCGACGTGCCGCTCGAGGAATCGATCGCGATCTACACGCGCGGCGAGGCACTGAAGGCGCGCTGCGACGCGCTGCTGAAGCAGGCCGAAGCCCGCATCGAGCGCATCACCCTCGGTGCAGACGGCAAGCCCACGGGCACGACACCGCTCGACGTCGAGAACTGAGAGGGCGGAGGCGACCGGCAGGATGCGCACGACGCCGACGATCCGCCGCGCTGACGCAACCGATCCTCCCGAGGCTTTCACGATCGAGGCTCCGGTCCGCCTCGAAGACCGGGTCGCGGCCGCGCTCTTCGCTTATGCCGATCTGTTCGCGGCGGCACGACGGCGCCAGCTCCATCTGCTGATCTGGGTGGTTATCGCGCTTCTTGCGATGGCCTACTACGCCTCCTGGCAGGAAAGCGGCCATTTGGGCGCCCGCGCTTTCCTGTCGCGTTTCGGTGCGGACCTGCTCGGTCTCGGCGGCCTGCCGATCCTCGTCGTCGCGGGGCCCATGCTGGCCTACTACCTCGTCCAGCCGGCGCTCATTCGCAGCCGGCTGAAGCGCTGGTATCGCGACGAACGGCTCGACCGCCCCATTGGCACTACCTATCGCTTCGAGCCCGGCGGCATCGCCGTGACCCTGCCCGGCCGCGGGAGCGCGCTCGCCTGCCGCCGCATCGGCGGCATCTCCGAAAGCTCCACTCATCTCTTCATCCGGTTGAAGGATATCGAGGATGTCTTCGCCCTGCCCCGCAGCGCGCTATCCGGGGAGCAGGTCGCGCAGATCGGAGCATGGGCCGCCTCCTGTCATGTCGATGGCGCGGGAGCGGCCCGCGCCTTTCCGGAGCTGGAAACGCCACCGGGGCGCGAACCATTGCTGACCGCGCGCTTCGAGCTGACCGAGGATGATCGCGCGGTCGCGCTCGGCTGGCAGATGGAGCGCCCGGGGACGCGGCAGCGGCGCAGGCGCGGCTTTATCCTCGCCTTCCTCGTCGCGGCACTGATCCCCCCGCTGCTCTTCGGCGTCCTCTGGCTTCTCGATCCCGAGAGGGTGCCTTTCCGCTATGCCTTTCCCTTGTTCGTCGAGATGTTCGCGAGCACCTTCTGGAAATGGGTGCTCGGTCTCTGGGCGATCATGACGGCCGTCATCCTGCTCCATCCCTGGATGAGACGCCGGCATGCGCGCCAGCTCGCCCGGCAGATGCAGAAGCGCGTGCAAGCCTATGAGCACGAGGTGCGGCTCTACGACGAGGGGCTCGAAACCTGGCAGGACGGCTTTTGCAACCGCTTCGACTGGAAGGGGTTCGAGCGGATCGAACGCCAGGGCGACCATCTCATCCTGCTGCGGCGGGAAGGCGAGCCGCTGATCCWGCCTTTGCGCGCACTCCACGGCGACAAGCTGGCCATCTTCCAGCGCATCGTCGATCATCGCATCGATGGGGGGAGCCATCGGCCGGAGGCAGGCACGTGACGAAGCCGCTCGCGAATTCCATTGCAACAGCGCTTGCGGCGCTGGCCTTGTCCGTCGCGGCCGCCACCTCTCGCGCCGAGACCATCGTGATGCCGCACGGGCTTTCGGTCGAGCTCCCCGAGGGCTGGCACGTTGACGGGTCGCCGGAGGGCGAGGTCTCGCAAACCGGACTTCGCCGCGTGCAGCTCGTCTGCGACAGCGAGGCCTGCAGAAAGACGCAGGAAACCTGCACCATCCTGATGCGCTCGAAGGAGATCGAGGGCGCCGATGATGCGGCCATGCTGCGCGCGCTCTATGCCTCGCCTCTCGACCGCTACACCCGCCTGCGCGCCGTGCTGCGCTCGACCAGCAAGGACGCCGAAATTCGCAAGCCGCTGGAGATCGTGCGGATGGGCGAGCGCGAATGGTACCGCATCGAGACCGATGCGCGGCACAACTACAAATCCGGCCTTTTCGCCGAGACGGTCGTCAGCGGCCTCTATGTCGGCGGGATCTGCAAGACCTGCGAAACCGGCGAGGAACGCCATCGGGACGGCCTGAAGATCCTGATGAGCCTGAAATCGAGCGCCGCAGCCGCCTCCCTGCGCTAGGCCTGCCGCTCGCCGACGGCAATCTCAGCCTCCGACCGGCAGCGCGAGGATCAGATCCTCGATCAGCCTTGCGACGTGCTGGACGGCTGGATCGCCGGCGCGGCGCTTGTGCCAGGCGCTGTGCAGCGGGAAGCCTTCCACGGCAAGCGGCGGCGGGAAGGTGACGAACGCGTCGTCGCCATCCTGCAGGCAGCGGCTCGGCAACAGCCCGATCATGTCGGAGCCGGCGACCAAGGGCAGCACCATCGTGAAGTTCGGCACGACCATGCCGACATGGCGCTCGCGCCCGATCCGCGCCAGGGCTTCGTCGAGAGGCCCCTTCGTGTCGCCGCGCCCCGAAACCAGAACATGCGGATGGGCGAGCCAGCCCTCGAGATCGAAGCCGGCCGCCGCCGGATGACCGCGGCGCATCACGACGAGATAGCTCTCCCGAAGCAATTCGCGGCGGGTGAAATCGGCCTCGACGACCGGGAAGACCGAGATCGCCAGATCGATGGTTCCGCGCCCAAGGCCTTCAAGCGCGGCGGCTGCGCCATGCCAGGGCATGAGGACGACCGTGATGCCCGGCGCCGTCCGCGCCAGGCGGCGATGCAGCTCGGGGGCGATGACCACGGCCGGATAATCGGCCGTCACGACCCGCACGGTCTGCCGGATCGCCATGAGATCCGGCTCGTTCCGGTCGAGCAGGGATTTCGTGCTCGCCAGAATGTCCTTCACCGGCCCGGCCAGCGCATGGGCCTTTGGCGTCAGGACCATCCCCCCGGGACCGCGCTCCAGCAGCCGGTCGCCAAAGAGCTGGCGGCAGCGTTCCAGCGCGCTCGACATCGCCGGTTGCGACAGGCCGATGCGATCCGCCGCACGCGAGACATGCGCCTCGTCGAGCAGGGCGTCGAGCACCACCAACAGGTTCAGATCGACCGACCTTAAATTCATGAAATGGATAATATGATATATCGATCATCCATTGGAGTAATTTTATTGGCGCGGCCATCCTCTGCTCATTCCGAAGGAGGATGCCATGACCAAGACCCTGATCCTGCTGTTCCACCCGCATTTCTCGGTTTCGCGTGCCAACAGGGCGCTCGTCGAGGCAGCGCAGCATCTGCCTGATACCGAGATCGCCGATCTCCATGCGCTCTATCCGGACGGACAGATCGATGCCGATGCCGAGGCCGCCCGGCTCGTCGCGGCGGATCGCATCGTGCTGCAGTTTCCGGTCCAGTGGTATTCGACACCGCCGCTGCTCAAGGCCTGGCAGGATGTCGTACTCACGCGGATGTTCTACCTCGACTATGAGACGGAGGGCGCCAAACTCGCCGGCAGGCCGCTGCTGGTCGCGGCGACGGCGGGCAATGTCGCGACGGCCTACGYACCGCAAGGCGTCAATCTCTTCCCGCTGACGGAACTCCTGCTCCCGCTGCAGGCGACGGCGCATCGCTGCGGTCTCGCCTGGGCCGAGCCCTTCCTCGTTTACGACGCCCGTCGCGCCGACGATGAAGCCCTGAAGGCCGCCGGCGACTACTACGCCTCGCGGCTGCGGCGCCTGGCCGCGCCGGCACCGGCAGCGGCGGCCGCCTGAACAGCCTTGCCCGCCAGCACGATCAGGGTAGGCTCTCGCCGACACAGGAGGCCGCCATGTCGCAACTGCCAGCCGAAGATCCCGTCCTGGGCGATGCCCGCTCCTGCGAGGCGATCGAGAAGGTGATCGTGCCCCGCTCCCATGACCTCGGGGGCTTCCAGGTGCGCCGGGCGCTGCCCGCGATCGGCCAGCGCATGGTCGGCCCCTTCATCTTCTTCGACCAGATGGGACCGGCCGAGTTCCATCTCGGCGAAGGGCTCGATGTGCGCCCGCATCCGCATATCGGGCTCTCGACCGTGACCTATCTCTTCGACGGCGAGATCATGCATCGCGACTCGCTCGGCACCGCACTCGCCATCAAGCCGGGCGCGGTCAATCTGATGACGGCCGGGCGCGGCATCGTGCATTCCGAACGCACCGGAATGGAGGCACGCGCCAGCGGCCCCAAGCTCTACGGCATCCAGGCCTGGCTCGCTTTGCCGAAATCGCATGAGGAGGTCGCGCCGGAATTCGTGCATCACGGCGCGCCCATGCTGCCGCGCATCGTCGAAGGCGGCAAGCGCATCAGCCTGATCATGGGGTCCGCCYATGGCCAGAGCTCGCCGGTGAAATTCCCCTGGGAGGCGCTCTATGCCGAGGCGGTGCTCTCGCCAGGCGCGATCCTGCCGCTCGACCCGGACTATGACGAGCGCGCGATCTACATC
>NZ_JBFRDQ010000045.1:0-24574 GCF_052113865.1 Allobosea sp. TAB14
CCCTATTACTTTGGGACAGTGATCAAGGGCGTCGTGCCACCGGCCGGTGCCGCCGCCTATCTGCCTTCGACGCCGGAGGAAATTGCGTCGATGACCTCGGTCGACTGGCCCAAGGTCGCGCCGAACCGTGGCAAGATCGTCGAGGCCTTCGACCGGATGTTCGCCGCTTGAGCGCATCCGCACCAGGAGCTGGCGCGGCTGTGGAGCGCAGCCCGACCTCGGTCGTGGAGATCCGCGGTGCGCGCAAGCGCTTTGGCAACCTCAGTGTTCTCGATGGCTGCTCGTTGACCGCGCAGGAGGGTGAAATCCTGACGCTGCTGGGCTCGTCCGGCTGCGGCAAGACCACCTTGCTCCGCTGCATCGCAGGGTTCCTTTCGCCCGATGCAGGGGAAATCCGAATCGACGGCCGCGATACCGTGCCGGTGCCGGTGAACCGACGCCCCGTCGGCGTGGTCTTCCAGAGCTATGCGCTGTTCCCGCACCTCACCGTCGCGGGCAACGTCGCCTACGGGCTGAAGATGCGCGGCGAACCGGCCGCGACGATCGAGCGGATGGTCGCGGCCGCCCTGGCCACGGTCTCGCTATCGGGTTTCGAGGAGCGCTATCCGAGCCAGCTCTCCGGAGGCCAGCAGCAGCGTGTCGCGATTGCGCGCGTGCTGGTGCTCGAGCCTCGCGTTCTCCTGCTGGACGAGCCGTTCAACGCGCTCGACGCCAAGCTGCGCGGCAGCATGCAGCTCGAGCTGCGCCAGCTGATCAAGCGCCTCGGCATCACCGCGATCTTCGTGACGCACGATCAGGAGGAGGCGCTGACGATGAGCGATCGGATCGCCGTCATGCGCGCGGGCCGGATCGAGCAGCTCGGCACGCCCGCGGACATCTTCGATCGGCCGCAGACCGCCTATGTTGCCGATTTCGTCGGCGCCTCCAATTTCTGGGAAGCACAAGCCGCGTCCGGCTCCATCGCGCTGCCGAGCGGGCAGATGGTCGCGACTGAGCTCGAAGGCGCGGTGAGTCTGCTCATCCGGCCTCATAACCTCGCCCTGGCGGCAGCGGGCGAAGCGCGCTGGACCGGGCGGATCGCTTCGCGACGCCATATTGGCGCGCTTATGGAGTACGAGGTCGAGGCCGGCGGAGCGGCCCCKCTGAAGGTCGTGGCACTGCGCGATGTGCAAGCGGCCTGCGTGAAAGTCGGCGACAGCGTTTCGATCAGCCTGCGGGATCCTGCCGCCTGCCTGGCCTACCCGCGTCCATGAGCGGAAGGGGCCTCCATCTCCGCCTGCTGGACGAAGTGCTGTCGGGGCGCGGGATCTGGCCTGCGGTGCCGGCCGTCATCGTCCTGACCTTCGTCGCCGTCATCCCGTTCGCGATCCTGCTGTCGCTCGGCTTCTCGGACATCGTCGTGTCGCGAGGCGTCATCGCATCCCAGACATTCTCGCTACGCCATCTGGCGACGGCGCTCTCGGATCCGCTTTACCAGATCACCTTCCAACGCTCCTTGACCCTGGCGCTGTCGACGACGGCCTTGTGTGTCCTGCTCGGCTTCCCGGTCGCTTATCTCTTTCTGGTCGGGAAGCCATGGATCCGGCGGATCATCCTGGTGCTGACAATCGCGCCCATCCTGACCAGCGGCATCGTGCGGACCTATTCCTGGATCGTGATCCTGGGCGGACGGGGCGTCGTCAACAGCGTGCTCCTCGATCTCGGGCTGATCGAGGGCCCGCTGCGGATCATCAATACGCAATGGGCGGTCATCATCGGCATGGTGCAGGTCCATCTCCCGATCATGATCCTGCCGCTGATCGCGGTGATGAGCCGCCACGACCGCCGGCTCGACGAGGCTTCCGCCAATCTCGGCGCCAGCCGGCTTGGCACGTTGCGGCATGTCATCTTCCCGCTCAGCATTGGCGGCATCGGCACAGGCGCGGCCCTGGTCTTCACGCTGAGCTACACGACCTTCGTCGTGCCGCAGCTCCTGGGCGGAGGCAATTACCTCAACGCCGCGACGATGATCTACGAGCAGGTCGTCTACTCGCTCGAATGGAGCAAGGGCGCCGTCACCGCGCTGCTGCTGATGCTGAGCTGCCTCACCGTGCTGGCCGCCATTACCTGGCTGACCAATCTCGGCACGCGCTGGACGAGGGCCGCACAGCGATGAAAGGTTCGGACTGGATCGATCGCATCGGCGTCGCCACAATCATCGGCGTCGCGCTGTTTTCGCTGGCGCTGCTGCTGCTGCCGGCTGTGATCGTCGTGATCATGTCCTTCGACACCCGCGGCTATATCAGCTTCCCACCGGCCGGCTTTACATTCGACTGGTATGCGAAGTTGTTCGCGCAGCCCGTCCTGATGGGCGCGATGTGGACCAGCATCAAGGTCGGGCTCTACGTCACGGCGCTCTGCATCGTGCTCGGCGTGCCGACGGCAATGGCTTGCGCGCGTGGCGATTTTCGCGGTGCGACGGCGCTCTCGGTCTTCGTGCTGCTGCCGCATATGGTGCCGGGGATCGTGCTGGGCGTCGCCGTGCTGTTCGCCGGCGCGCTGTTCGGCATCGGCCCTTCGATCTGGCTGCAATCGATATCGATCGCGGTCTACGTCATGGCGGTCATGGTGCGTACCGTGATGGCGCGGCTGCAGAAGCTCGACCCATTGCTGGAGCAGGCCGCGTCCAATCTCGGCGCGACGCGCTGGCAAAGCTTCCGCACCATCACCCTGCCGCTGCTGATGCCGGCGATCCTGGCCGGTGCCGTCTTCACCTTCATCGAGGGTTTCGACAATCTCTCTGTGACGATCTTCACCCACGGCTATCGCGACCGGCCGCTTCCCGTCGAATTGCTGACGATCGTGCAGAACACCAATTCGCCTCTGGTCGCCGCGGTTTCCAGCGTGCAGATCCTGCTCGCCATCCTGGCGCTGCTGGCGATCTCGGCGACGATCGGTCTCGACCGCGTCAACGACTGACCAACGCCGCGACGCCTTACCGGCGCCCGCTCAGGCCATCTCGCGGGTCGTTATCCATGTCGTCCAGATAACCATCATAGAACCGCCGGACATGCGGCATGACATCGCCCGCGAGCCGCATGCGCTCGATTTCGACTGCGGTCTTCGGTCGTGACAGTCGTTCCGCGATCTCGGACAGGACCGCTTCTCGGTCGATCCTCAGGAACCGCCCGTCGCGGTAGATCCATTCGCCTGCGACCATGACGGCATGGACGGACCGAGCCTTGGCGCGCTGCACCAGCACCTCGACGAAACCGAGGGAGTCGTCCTGATACGGCCAGGTGACCGACCGCCAGTCGAACAGCACGCAATCGGCGGCCATTCCCGGTGAGAGCCTGCCGATCTCACCGGCAAAGGGGGTGGTGCGGGCGCCGTGCTCCGTCGCCATGCGCAGCACTTGCGCCGCAGAAGGATGGGCCGTGTCGATGCCGGCCCCCCGGTGCGCGCGCAGAGCCAGCCGCATCTCCTGCAGCATGTCGCGGTCGTCGTTGATCCCCGCCTCGTCCATGCCCAGGGCGACCGGAATAGCCTCGGCGAGAAAGCGGCTCACCGGCGCGATCCCGCTCTTCAGCCGGAAATTGGACGAGCAGTTATGGCAGACGCAAACGCCGCGCTCGGCGGCGAGCGCGATGTCGTGCTCGCTCATCCAGACACCGTGGCCGATGGTGAAGCGCGGTCCGAGCAGGCCGAAGCGGTCGAGATGAGCAAGCGCCGAGCCGCCGGTGCGCTTCAGCGCATAGGCCTTCTGGTAGGGCGTTTCCAGGACATGCATGTGCACCGGCAAGCCCGTGCGCTCGGCTAGGCCTGCGGCGGTCTCGAGCGCCTCGTCCGAGAGCCAGTGCAGATTGGCGGGAGCGATCTGCACGCGGATGCGATCGCCATCCCCGTGACGCCGCAGCAGCTCGTCGAAAATCGAGACCTGATCCGCCAGTGCGAGAGTGAAGCGCTCGAAATAGGCACTGAGCGCTGGCCGCAATTCGACCGGAACCCGCGCCACGAAATCCTGGTCGGCTTCGTAAACGAGGCGATTCTGGTCCCGCAGCGCCATCGAATAGGACGCCCGCATGCCGATCCGCCGGTAGGCGCCGATCACGTTCTCCGAAGCCGCGAGCACGGCTTCCGGCGTCCCCGGCGCGCGGCTGTGCAGATGCTGCACGGTCGTGACGCCGCTCTCGATCATCTCGAATGCGGAATACAGCGTATCCAGTTCGAGATCGACGTCGCGCAGGGCCAGGCGGGATGCGAACCACAGCTCCAGYGGATGATCCGGCGAGCCGAGCTGCAGCGGCGTCAGCCCGACATGATGATGTGCGTTGACGAAACCCGGCGTGACCGCGAAGCCGACGCCGCCCTCGACGAGCGCATCGGGCGATCGTGCGCGCAACGCGTCCACGGTTCCGAGCGCGGCCACCACGCCGTCGCGGATCAGGATGCCGGCGTCGGCATGCAGGATCGGCGCGCCACCGTCATCGAAGCCTTCAAGCAGGGTCGCGCCCCAGACGATCCGATCTGTACTCATAAGCGATTCCGTTCTCCCGAACGCTGGCGCGGTATTGCGAGACCGCTCCTCATGGTAGCAGGATGAGGCGCGTCAACCGGCTGGGATTGCTTTCGGCCAAAAGGATATCGCCATTGCCCATGCCGAAGAGCCCGTGCGCTCCGTTGAGCATCGGCCGGCAGCGGCCGAGCCGCTCGCCCGCCGGGCCGATCTTCTGCAGACTGGGGATCAGGTCGGTCACATAGCTGTTGCCCTCCGCATCTCCCCAGATCGCGACGGGCTGATGGAAATGCGTCCAGCTTTGCAGATGATTGCCATCGGGGTCGAAGACCTGGACCCGGTCGTTGGTCCGATCGACCACGACGACGCGCCCATCGTTATGGGTCCAGATCGCGTGTGGCCAGCCGAACTGCCCCTCGCCACGCCCCTGGCGTCCCCAGCTCTGCATATGAACGCCATATGCGGAAAAGCGGTGAACGCGGCTCGCCGCGTAGCCATCCGCCACGTAGATGTCACCCCAAGCCGAGACATGGACGTCGGTCGGATGGTTGAACGGCGACAGCGGCTCGCCGCGAGCGCCCAGCGCGCCCAGGCGCTCGCCCGAAGGCGAGCAGATGATGACCTCATGCATGTCGCGGTCGACGCAGAGCAGGCGGCCCTGCGCATCGGCGGTGAGCATATGGGAATCGGCGATGAGGTGCCCGCCCCAGCCATCGAGATAGTGACCATCTGGATCGAGTTCGATCACACGCGGGTCGCTCGCTTGCGTCAACGGGTCATGCCGCAGCATGACGAAGACATGGCCGCGCCCATCGACCGTGACGTCGGTGACGAAACCGCTGTTCTGCGGCCAGGAGCCGAAGGGTCGCTCCACCCGGTAGCGCGTGTCGCCGAGCGCGACGACGAGTTCATGCGTTGGCATTGCCGGTCCCGGTTCGCTCAGTCGCCGCGATAGGGATGAACCTCGTGCCAGTGCCGGGCGATGTCCAGCCGGCGCGTGACCCAGACGCCCTCATGTCTCTGCACGTAGTCGAGGAAGCGCGCCAGACCGGCGGCGCGTGCCGGATGGCCGATCAGGCGCATGTGCAGCCCGACCGACATCATCTTGGGCTGGGTCGCCCCTTCGGCATAGAGCATGTCGAACGCGTCCTTGTGCCAGTCGAAATAGTCGTTCGAGGTCGAAAAAAAGCCCGAGCCGAACTTGCCGTCATTGTTGACGAGCGAATAGGGCACGACGAGATGCGACTTGCCCTCGACGGTCTTCCAGTAGGGCAGCTCGTCGTCATAGGCATCGGAATCGTAGAGGAAGCCGCCCTCCTCGACGACGAGCCTGCGCGTGTTCACGCTGGGCCCGTAGCGGCAGTACCAGCCGAGCGGCCGCTCGCCGACCGTCGCTTCCAGCGAACCGATCGCCTTGGCGATATGCTCACGCTCCTCCCCTTCGGTCAGGTCATAATGCTTGATCCAACGCCAGCCATGGCTGCAGACATCGAAGCCGGAGGCTTTGATCGCCGCGGCGGCTTGAGGATTGCGCTCGATGGCGAGCGCGCAGCCGAACACCGTCATCGGCAGGCCACGCTCCTGGAAAAGCCGCATCAGGCGCCAGAAGCCGACGCGGCTGCCATAGGCGAACATGCCCTCTCCGGCGAGGTCGCGTCCCTTCACGCCGGTCGGCAGCCCGTTCGCCTCGGTGAGGCCCAGTTCGGTATAGTCCTCGCCGTCCTGGACAGAAGGTTCCGAGCCCTCCTCATAGTTCATGACGAAGTTGATCGCGATCCGCGCCCCGTGCGGCCATTTCGGATCTGGYGGGTTGGCCCCGTAGCCGATCAGGTCGCGATCATAGGTTTGGGACATCGGCGGGCTCCGGCTCAGGCGCTCATGCGCTTCGTCAAACCGGTCAGCCGATCCATGACGAGCATGAGGAACAGGGTGGCGATAATGAGGACGCCCGCGACCGCGGCGATGCGCACGTCGAGCGTCGACTCCATCATGCCCCACAGGCGGATCGGCAGCATTCCGGTGCGCGCCGTGGACAGAAAGAGCGAAACCGGGACGTTATCCATCGACGACACGAAGGCGAGGAAACAGCCGGCCGCGATGCCGGGCGCGATCAGCGGCAGCGTGATGCGGCGGAAGGCATAGAGCCTGCTCGCGCCAAGGCTCTGCGAGGCTTCAAGCAGCGTCGCATCGAGCTGGGTCAGGCTCGCCAGCGTCGTGCGAAAGATGAAGGGCGCGACCACGACGAGGTGCCCCGCGATCAACAGGTTCAGCGACGGCCGGATGCCCAGCACGGAAAAGAACATCAGCGCCGCGAGCCCGTAGGACAGGGCCGGCAGGACGAGCGGCGAGAGGAAGCTCGCCTCCAGCAGCCGCGCCGAAGGGCGGCTCACGCGCGCGACCGAGATCGYCGCCATAACGGACATCACCATCCCCGCGATAGTGGCCGCGGAGGCGACCCAGACGCTGTTCCACGCCGCGATGTGGATCTGCGCCGAGCGGACGGGGTCGAACAATTCCTGGTACCAGCGCAGAGAGAGCCCCGGCGGCGGGAAGCGCAGGGTCTGGGTGGTGGTGAACGAGGTCGCGATCACGATCAGCACCGGCCCGACCAGGATCAGGATGGCGAGGCAGGCCAGCAGGCCGACGACCCAGCGATAGGAGATGTCCGCGACGGTCGCGCGCTGCACGGGTTCCCCCTCAATCCGTTCGGGCGAAGCGGCCGAGCAGGCCCAGCGCCATGATGCCGGCGAGAACGGTGAAGAGCAGCGTCAGAGACGCCACCGCCGCGAAGGGCCAGTTATAGAGCACGGTCGCCTGCTGGTAGATCAGCGCCGGCAGGTAGACCAGCCGCGCACCGCCGATAACGGTCTGGGAGATGAAGGCCGTCGTCGCCGAGGCGAAGACGAGCGTCGCTCCGGCCACCCAGCCGGGAAGGGTTAGCGGCAGCACCACCTTGAAGAAGGTGCGCCACTGCGAGGCGCCCAGCGCGCGGGAGGCATCGACCAGGTTCTGGTCCATCCGGTTCATGATCGTCAGCAACGGCAGCAGCATCAGCGGCATCTCGATCTGCGTCAGCGCGATGACGAGGCCGAGCTCCGTCTGCAGCAGGTTGAGCGGGGCCGCCGTCAGCCCCAGGCCCATCAGCATCTGGTTGGCGACACCTTCACGCGCCAGGATCACGATCCATGCAAAGGTGCGGATCACGACGGAGGTCAGCAGGGGCATCAGGATGATGAAGGTCAAAAGGCGTTGCATGCGCGCTCCGCAGGCTCGAAACACGAGCGCGAGCGGATAGGCGAGGACCGTCGTCGCGGCGACGGCGAAGACGCCAAGCTTCAGCGTATCGCCGATGACCTTGAGATAGAACGGGTCGCTGTAGAACTTCAGCCAGCTGTCGAGTCCCAACCGCGTCTGCTCGGCATCGGCATAGAAGCTGATGCCGAGCAGGATCGCGAAGGGCGCGCCAAAGAAGGCGATGTAGGTGAGCCCGAGCGGTGCCGCGAGGCGCCACTCGACTCGTGGCCCGGACGCACCGTTTCTGGACAAGGCGATCGCCGCGCCCACGTCTGCCGCCTACTTCGTAATCTCCTTGTTGAAGCGCTCGATCCAGGCGGCGCGCTGCGGATTGATCTTGGTCCAGTCGTGCGTGACCATCTTGGAGAGCTCGTCCAACGACTTGATGTCGAGCGCAGGATCGAGGGGCGTATCCACGTTGATCGGCACCATGTTGTAGGGCGCCTTCTGCAGGGCGTCCTGGATCGGGGCCGAGATCGCGGTATCGATGTATTTGTAGGCGGCGTCGACGTTCTCGGCGCCCTTCACGATGTGCAGCGTTGTCTGGAAGGTGATCGAACCCGATTCCGGCGCGATATAGGCGATATCGACGCCCCTGCCCTTCAGGATCGAAACCGTGTTGGTGTTGCCATACATCACATCGACCTGCCCTTGCTGGAACAGGCCTGGCAGGGCGGCGGGCGCCGCGATGGCCGCGACCTTGGGCACGGCGTCCTTCAGAGCCTTGAACGCCGGCTCTATATCGTCGATGCCGCCGCCGAACGCCTTGGCGATCTCGATCAGCGAAACCGTGCCGAAGGTCGTCTGGAACCCGGTCAGTCCGAGCCGTTCGACATAAGGAGACTTGAACAGGTCGGCCCAGCTCCTTGGCGGCGTTGCGAATTTCTTGGGATTGTAGGCGATGCCGACGACCTGCGCGTTGCAGGTCACCGCATGCGAGCTGACGAGCCCCTTGGGAAGCTTGGCGGCATTGGGGAGCTTCGTGGCGTCGATCGGCTCGAACAGCCCAGCCTGCATCGCCGCGGCGGCAGGGCCCGGGTCGAGCACGAAGCAATCGAAAGGCGGCACGCCGCGGGCAGCACGAACCTTGGCGACCTGATCGACCGCAAAGAGCGAGTCGAAGGCGACATCGACGCCGTAAGTCTTCTTCAGCACCGGTGCGACGACGTTGCGATAGGCTTCCTCCCAGGTACCGGGATAGATCGCAGCCGTGAGGCTGCCGGCGGCGCGCGCGGGAAGGCCAAGGCCCGTCAGGGCTGCGACGGTGCCGAGGCCGGCCAGCAGATCGCGACGATTGATCATGGTCATCTCTTGCTTTCCTCGGGTTCTAGGCTCGGGTCATCGGAAACAGGGCCGGCCGCGCATGCGGCGCGAGACCGCAGAAGGCGGCATCCGGCAGGCGGCTGGCCTCGCCGGGACGGCGCGAAGCCGCGATCTTCAGCGACAGCCGGCCTGGTGCGGAGACGTCGTGGATCAGCTCGCCGCCGATCGGCAGGCTGAACTTCGGCGTAACGGCGAAAGCGTCCTCCGCCGGCACATCGCTCAGCTTCATCTGCTCGGGGCGAACGGAGACGATGACGGGCGTTCCTGCCGCCATCCTAAGAGGCGAGGCCACGCTCCAGATCGCTCCGGTTGCGAGCTTTACCCGATAAATCCCCTCGCCGACCGCCTCGACAATGCCGTCGATCAGGTTGCTCGAGCCGATGAATCCGTTGACGAAAAGGCTGGCGGGCTCGTCATAGATCTGCGTCGGCGTGCCGACCTGCTCGATGCGCCCCTGGTTCATCACGGCGATTCGGTCGGCGATCGCCATGGCCTCGTCCTGGTCATGCGTCACCATGATCGCCGTCAGCGCGAACTGCCGCTGCAAGCGCTTGATCTCGATCTGCATGTCGAGGCGGAGATTTTTGTCCAGTGCCGCGAAAGGCTCGTCCAGCAGCAGCATGCGCGGCCGGATGGCGAGGGCGCGCGCCAAAGCCACGCGCTGCTGCTGGCCACCTGAGAGCTGGCGCGGCTTGCGCTCCGCCATCGGCTCGAGCTGGACGATCGCCAACATCTCCGCGACGCGCTCGGCCTGCACCTGTCGGCTTTCCCCGCGTGCCGCGAGACCATAGGCGATATTCTGCGCCACCGTCATATGCGGGAACAGCGCATAGTTCTGGAAGACGATGCCGATCTCGCGGCGGCTCGGCGGCAAGCTGTCGATCCGGCTGTCGCCGATGATGACCTTGCCGTTGCCCTGCTCGATGAAGCCGGCGACGATCCGAAGCAGGGTCGTCTTGCCGCAACCCGAAGGGCCGAGGAGAGCGATCAGTTCGCCGGGTTTGACCTCAAGCGTGACATTGTCGACTGCTGGGCCGCCTCCATAGCTGTGCGTGATACCATCCAGCGTCAGTCGCTGTCCGACAGCGGCAACGGCGATCATCGAACAGCCTCAACCGAAAATCGGCAGAACAGACAGGCGAACAGGGCCTCCAAGGTCAATTGACGCGCAGAACACCGGTCTGCCACCTTGGCCTCTTGCATTCTCAACGAACCCCGCCTCTCCTCTCTTTCACTCACCTGCCAGGGATGCAAAGTGCGTGCCGACAAGGGGCGCCACACCGTGAGAAAGGCATTGGCTCCGGTTCCCTCGAGAGTGGGTGGTCAGCCGATAGGCGCCGTTCGACGGGTTCCGCCGCAGGCCGCTTCCCCGGCATTGTGGTCGGCGACGACATCCTCGTGCCGATGGGCAGAACGATAACTTCGAGAGCAACTTACGAAGCCACGCCGCCGGGCGCGGCCCGGTTCGCAGTTCTGATCGGAAATGGTGGTGGGCCGGGCCGGACTCGAACCGGCACCGGCGCTGTTATGAGCAGCGAGCTCTAACCATTGAGCTACCGGCCCGCCTCTCGCCTACAGCATCGGGCCGAAAAGTGGAATCCGCTTTTTCCGAAAAGCCGATGCTGCGTCGGACGTCATAGCGGGACGGGCTAGGCCGCCCGGCGTCTCCGGCGCAAAACACGAAAAAGCCCCGCGGATCGGTCCGCGGGGCCTTTCAGATCGTCCGGTGTCCCGACGTTCGCGCTCAGGCGGCCTCGTGCAGGGAGGCCTTGCCGCCATGGCCGCCCGCATGCCCCTCCCGGAACTGGAAGCGGGCGATGTGCTCGGTCAGGGCCCGCGTCTGCTCGTCGGTCAGCGCCAGCGCCGCATTCGTCTCCTCGACCAGCGCCGCGTTCTGATGCGCCATGGTGCCGATGCCGTCGATCTCGGTGTTGATCGTCGAAACGTCGGTGGCCTGGCTCTTCGCCGTCTGGGCGATGCCGTTCATCAGCTTCGTCAGCTCGTTCACCGAGYCCATGATCGCGCCGAACATCGCCGAGGTCTCCTCGACCAGGCCGACGCCGACCCGGACGTCGCCATGAGCCGCCTCGACCAGCTTCTTGACGTCGTTGGACGCATCGGCCGAGCGCTTGGCGAGGCTGCGAACCTCGGTCGCGACCACGGCGAAGCCCTTGCCGGCATCGCCGGCCCGCGCCGCTTCCACCGCYGCGTTCAGCGCCAGCAGATTGGTCTGGAAGGCGATCTCGTCGATCATCGCGATGACCTCGGAGATCTTGCTTGAAGACTGGCGGATGCGCTGCATCGCTTCCAGCGCCGAGGCGACGACCTTCTCGCCCTGCTGCGCGCGCTCCTCGGCGCCCTGGGCCATGCCGGTCGCCTGCGCCGCCTCGCTCGCGGTCTTCTTCACCGTGCCGGCGAAGGCACCGAGCTGGTTCGTCGCCATCGAGACGGCATTGCTCTCCTCGCTGGTACGCTCGGCGAGGTCGGTGACGCCGTCGAGGATCTCGCTGGTCGCGCTGCGCACCGCCGAGACGGTCTCGGAAAGCCGCGCCAGCGTGCCCTCGAACTCGTCGGCGAGCGCGTTGGTACCGTCCTTGAGCTCGGCGAAGGCGCCCTGATAGAGCCCCTCGATACGGGCCGAGAGATGGCCGGCCGAGAGCTCGGCGAGCACCTCGCAGGTCTCGGACAGGCCGGTCTGCACGGTTTCGAG
Source organism: Allobosea sp. TAB14 (assembly GCF_052113865.1). Lineage (NCBI taxonomy): Bacteria > Pseudomonadati > Pseudomonadota > Alphaproteobacteria > Hyphomicrobiales > Alloboseaceae > Allobosea > Allobosea sp. TAB14. The sequence continues at coordinate 11,823 of NZ_JBFRDQ010000045.1, forward strand.
CAGGGTGTTGACCGAGTCCGCCAGGGCGTTGAGTTCCGCATCGGCGAACTGCGCGGCGACACGCTGGCTGAAATCGCCGGCGGCGGCGGCGGCGACGACGACGCCGAAGGCCTCGCCCAATTCCTGCATCATCTGGCGGCGCTGTTCCTGCGCCTGCTTCTGGTCCTCGACCTTGGCAATCTCGGCGGCACGCAGCGCGACCGCATTGTCGCGGAAGAGCAGCACGCTCTTCGAAATGTCCGAGATCTCGTCGTTGCCCTTGGTATCGACGGTCGTCTCGAGCGCGCCGTCGGCGATCGCCTTCGTTGCTCCCCAGAGCCGGTTGAGGCGGCCGACGATCATCGGGCGGACATAGAGGAAGGCCAGCGCCAGCGCGATCAGCAGCGAGCCGCCGCCGATGCCGCCGAGCCAGAGCCGGCTCTGGTCGATCAACGTCCCGGTTGAGGTGCCGGCGGCTTCTGCCCCGTTGCGGGCCGTCGTGACGAGCTCGTTGACCTCGCGGCGGACCGCGTCGGCAGCCTGCTGCGTCTCCTTGAGCCCGGCCTGGATCGCCGCGCGCGTCTTCAGCTCGCGCTCGCGGATCGCGATCACGCTTTCATTGCCCTCGCCGAGAGCGATCACCGCGTTGACGGCATCGGCGCGCGCCGGATTCGCCTGCAGCTTCTCCGCCTGGGCGAGGAAGCCGCGGACCTGATTCAGGGTGGCGTTGAATCGGGACTTGCCGGTGTCGAGCGCCGCGCGGTTGTCGACCTGCGAGATTTCGCGCAGCAGGCCGACCATCTCGCTGATCTGGAGCTGGAGCGCCTGGGCCGTCTGCAGCGTGGCGAGATCCTTGTCGATGATGTTGGCCAGCGCCTCCTCGACCTCCTTGCCGGTGAGCTGGGTCGCGCTGGCGATGTTCATCTTGACGTTGAACTGGGCGTCGCCCGTCTCGAAATCGGCGAGCGCGGTGAATCCTTCACGGGCCTTCGACAGCTTCTCGAGCGTCTTGGCCTGCTCGGCCGCGTTGCGCAGCCTGTCGCCGGTCAGGTCGTTGATGTCGTTGATCTGGCGCGAGAGCGTGTCGATCGCCTGCTGGGCCTTCCCCTGATCGACCTTGCCCTGCTGCGCGATGCGCCGCAGCAGGTCCATCTGCCGCCCCTCGACCTTGTCGAGATCGGCGGTCAGCGCCGAGCGATCCTGGATGGACTCGACCTCGCTGAAGCGGGCAGCGAGCGCCGTCGACTGCGTGGCGGCCTGCGACAGTTCGAGCGCCAGCTCCACGACCGGCATCTTCTGCCCGACGAGGTCGTCGACCGTCGCCTCGACGCGGTTATAGGAGAGCCACGCGACGGAGGAGGATACGAGGGTCAGCGCCGTCAGCGTCCCCAACGCGGCATAGATCCGGGCGGCAATGCCGATCCGCATCGGCTTGCGCTCGCGCGCAGGCTTGGCTTTCGTCATGAAGTCGTTCTCCGGATCTCACGCAACGCTGGAAAAGGATTTCAGAAGCGGAAGCCTGGCCCGGTCCATGTCGCGTCTCCCATGCGGCACAGAATCCGCTGCCCGGCCGGCCGGTTGGCCGGTTGGYAGGTAGGCCTTGCGAGATCGGACGGACATGCATCTACCCCGGACCGGTGTTCCGGTCTTGTCGGGGCGCACTATGGCGAAGTGCCTTTTAAGGAACGTTTAAAGTGGATTCTTTTGAATCACCGCGTCCGAGATCAGGTTCATCAGCCGTTAGGATTTTCAATCCGTGCGGGGCACCGGCCGGGGGCGGCCCTCCTCATCGATCGCCACGAAGGTGAAGGTCGCGTCGGTGACCTTTTCGTGCAGCGTGGTCCGGAAGCGCTTGGCCCAGGCCTCGACGTGGATCTTCATCGAGGTCCGGCCGATCGACTCGATTTCCGTATAGACGCTCAGCACGTCGCCGACCTTCACCGGATGGATGAAGGTCATGGCATCGACCGCGACCGTCACCACGCGTCCCTGCGCCCGATCGACGCCGGCGATGCCGCCGGCCTGGTCCATGCGCGACATCACCCAGCCGCCGAAAATGTCGCCATTCGAGTTGGTGTCGCTCGGCATCGCGATGGTGCGCACGGTCAATTCGCCGCGGGGCTGCTCTTCCGGTGCATCGGCCGCTCGGGTCATGGTCGCTCGTCGCCTTCGTGATCGGGAATCTGTCGGCGATGATGGCGGGCGGGAGCGAGCCCGGCAAGCAGGACAAGCCTTTGCCCCTCGCGTCTTTGCGGGCGAGGATGATCGCGAGGCGTCACGGAGGAGAACGACCATGCCCGGCCAGAAGCCGCTGATCTGCATCTCGCTGCGTTATCTCGACGGACCGCGCATGGTTGATTGGCTGATCGAGGCCTTCGGCTTCGAGAAGCATGCCGCCTATTATTCGGAGGATGGCAGGACGCTGCTCCATGGCGAATTGCGCATGGGCGACTGCTTCGTCATGCTCGGCTCGTCCGAGGGGAACGAATTCGGCAAGCTCGTCTCGCGCCCGGCCGAGCTCGGCGGCACGACCGCCTCTCCCTATATCGCCACCGACGACATCGACGCCCGCTGCGAGCGCGCCCGCAAAGCCGGCGCCGAGATCTGCATGGAGCCAACAGACCAGCCCTATGGCAGCCGCGACTTCATCTGCAGGGATCCGGAGGGCCATCTCTGGTGCTTCGGCACCTATCGCCCCGCGACCTGAACGCGCTGCTCCGATTGCTGGCGTGTCCGCAGGATCAGCCAGCAGGCGATCGCGAGATTGACCAGGTTCCAGGCCAGCCCGTTGAGGAAGGCCATTCGGTAGGAGCTGAAATAGTCGAAGATGACGCCGGAGAGATAGCCGCCGGCCGCCATGCCGAGCACCGTGAAGGACATGACGAGCCCGATGCGCATCCCGGCCTGCCGCGCCGGCAGGTATTCGCGGATGATGACCGCGTACATCGGCACGATGCCGCCCTGGAACAGGCCGAACAGGGCGCTGACGATGTAGAGCGACGAGAGCCCGTCGAACCAGAGATAGAGGAAGAGCGCCACGCCCTGCATCAACGAGCCGATCAGAAGCGTCGCCGTGCCGCCGATGCGATCGGCCACGAAGCCGGAGCCGACCCGGCTGACGATGCCGAGCAGCATCATCAGCGAGAGCATCTCGGCGCCGCGCGCCACACCGTAGCCGAGATCGCCGCAATAGGCGACGATATGGACCTGCGGCATCGCCATCGCCACGCAACAGGCGAAGCCGGCGACGCAGAGCAGGGCCTGGAGCTGATTGGCGCTGAGGCCGAGATCGCCGCGCACGCCGGCGCTATGGACGTCGGCGCTGGCGAGCGTGGCGGCCGTCGGCTGGCGGCGGAAGAACGGCGCCAAGGACAGCATGATGACGAGCGCCGTCACCGCGATGCCGAAATGGGTGACGCGCCAGCCATGATGCGCGAGCCCCCAGTTGATGACCTGGGGCCAGACCACGCCAGCGAGATAGCTGCCCGAGGCGCCGCAGACCACCGCGAGCCCGCGATGCCGGCGGAACCAATGCGACAGGTCGGAGATCAGCGGCGAGAAGCCGGCCGCGCTGCCGATTCCGATCAGGAGCCCATGTGCCGCCGCGAACTGCCAGAGCGAATGCGAGAACCCGGCCGCGGTGTATCCGGCCGCGAGCAGCAGCCCCCCCACCACGATGGGAACCATGATGCCGTAGCGATCGGCGATCCGGCCCATCACGACATTGCCGGCACCGAAGCCGAGCATGGCGCAGGTATAGGGCAGCGTGGCGCCGGAACGCAGCGTATCGAACTCGCCCTGCATCGCCGGCAGCACGACGACGACCGACCAGGAGCCGACGCAGGCGACGGTGCCGACCACCAGCGCGAGCACCAGGCGCAGCCAGGCATAGGGCGAATCGGGCTCGTAGCGCCCGGCGTCTCGAAGGGAACCTTGGGTCATGCGTCCTCGATAGCCGGTTCTGATGCGGCCTTGTGGCAGGATTAGCAGCAAGCGCCGGCCGAACAAGCGCAAGCGGCACAGCCCCGCCGCGCGCCGGGTGGAGGTGTCGTACCCGCTGCCTCGGCCCGCGGCTTGACCACAGCCCATGGCCGCGAACAATGCGCAAGGTTCCGGAGCGCCCGACCATGACGAGGATCTGCATCTACGGCGCCGGCTCCATCGGCTGCTATCTCGGCGGGCGCCTTCTCGCCGCCGGCGCCGATACCCGCTTCGTCGGCAGGCCGGCGGCCGGAGCTGCGCTGCGCGAGCACGGCCTCACCGTCACGCATTATGACGGTCGCCGCTGGACCGTTCCGCCGGGCAGCATCGCCTTCGCGAYCGAGCCGGAGGGTGCCGCCGGGGCCGATCTCGTCCTGCTCACCGTCAAATCGGGCGGTACGGCCGCCGCAGCGGCCGAACTGGCTCCGGTTCTCGGTGCCACCGCCACCGTCGTCAGCTTCCAGAACGGCATCGGCAACGGCGATATCCTGCGCGCCGCGCTGAAGCAGACGGTGCTCGACGGCATGGTGCCGTTCAACGTCGTCAACCCCGCGCCGGGCCAGTTCCACCAGGCTTCGCAAGGCGACCTCGCCTTGCAGGCAAGCCCGCCGGGGCAACCCGATCTCTCGGCCTTCGCGCAGGCAGGCCTGCCGCTCCTCCGCCACGCCGAGATGGCGCCCGTCCAATGGGCGAAGCTGCTCCTCAACCTCAACAACGCCGTCAACGCGCTCGCGGACAAGCCGCTGCGGGAGGAGCTGTCGCAACGCGATTACCGCCGCTGCCTCGCCTTGGCGCAGCGCGAAGCGCTAGGCCTGCTGCGGCAAGCGGGGATCGTACCGGCGAAGCTGACCCCGCTGCCCGCGAGCTGGCTTCCGATGCTGCTTGGATTGCCGGACGCGATCTTTGCCCGTCTGGCGAAGCGGATGCTCGCCATCGACCCGCAAGCCCGTTCCTCGATGTCGGACGATCTCGCCGCCGGCCGGGCGACCGAGATCGATTGGATCAATGGCGAGATCGTCAGGCTTGCCGGGCGCCTCGGCACCTCTGCGCCCGTCAACGCCCGGCTTTGCGCGCTCATCCGCGCGGCCGAAAAAACGCATCCGCGGCCTCGTTGGACCGCGGATGCGCTTCTGGCGGAACTCGAGGCCGCCGCAGGTTGAGCCGTGTCAGGCTGCCCTGCGCTCATGGCGCCCTTCCCTGACCTCCTCGACGATCTTGGCGACGAAGGCCGGGAGATCGTCGGGCTTGCGCGAGGTGACCACGCCCTTGTCGGTGACGACCTCGCGGTCCTCCCACAAGGCGCCGGCATTGAGCAGATCCTGCTTCAGGGTGGGCCACGATGTGAGCTTGCGCCCCTTGGCGATGCCGGTGTCGATCAGCAGCCAGGGGCCGTGGCAGACGGCCGCGACGATCTTGCCCTGCGCGAAGAATTCCTTGATCAGCGCGAGGGCCTTGTCGTTGCCGCGCAGCGTATCCGGGTTCATCTGCCCGCCCGGCAGCACGATGGCGTCATAGTCCTTGGCGCTGACCTGATCGAGCGTCTTGTCGACCTTGACCGGCGTACCCCAGTCTGTGTGCTTCCAGCCCTTGATCTCGCCGGCCTYGGGCGCGACGACATGCACCGTCGCCCCGGCCTTCTTCAGCTCCGCATGAGGCACGTCGAGCTCGGATTGCTCGAAGCCATGCGTCGCGAGAATCAAAATCGTCTTTCCGGCCAGATTGCTCATGGCGTTCTCCTTCATCTCGGGGTGAGATCAGGAAACCGCTCGGGGCCGGCATCGTTCCCGGAGCCTGCCGCGGCAAAACCGCTCAGCGGAAGATGCGCTCGCCTTCCATGTCGACGATCTGCTGCCCCTTGATCAGGGTGAAATCGGCGGCTTCCGCCTGCCCCGGAAAGCGGTCGGCGCGAACGAAGCGGTGAGTCTTCGTCTCGCCATCGATCGCCTTCTCGATGATGCCGCAGAGCTGGTACTGCCCGCCTTCCTGATAGGGCGTGGCGTGGATGGTGAAGCCGTTATGCTCGATGCTCTTGACCGGTCCGGCCGGCTTCTCCTCGGCCTGCTTGCCGCCACCGAACAATGTTTTGAAGAAAGACATGGAACCTCCGCACGCGTTGGGCCTGATATAGAGCATTTTCGAGCGAAGTGGGTACCGGCCCGCATGAGGAAAATGCGACGGGGCAGCGAGCCGGGGCAGCTCAACAATTCGGACGAACGCGAAAGCGCCCAAGGCAGGAGACGTGCCGGGGAGAACCTCGTTTGCGCCCGTCCCGAACCGGCCCCCCTGCCCGCCCTCCGGCTTGAACCGCGTCTCGCAGCTTCCCACATCAAATATGTCCAGGGCAGTCGCAAGGCTTCCCGACATGATCCCGCCCAGCGGCCGCTTCCGGACAGGGAGAATGGCCATGACACTCACCAAATCGACACTCCGCAAATTCCTGGTCGTTGCGGGACTGGCCGGCACGCTTCAGGCCTTGCCCGCCCTTGCTCAGCAGCCTGCTCCGCGCGGGCCGCCCTGCGCCGAACGCACCCACATCGCCGAGAAGCTCCAGGAGACCTTCCGCGAGCGCATCGTCGGCAGCGGGCTGGCGGATAGCGGCCTCCTGTTCGAGCTTTATGTCGGACCGGCCGGCACCTGGACGCTGCTCGTCACGACGCCGGGCGGCGTGAGCTGTCTCATCGGTGGCGGCGACTCCTGGGAGCCGCTGCCGACACCGGAAAGCTTCGCGGCGCAATAGATGGCTCGATCGGAGTGTCCGATACGCGAGCCTCAGGCGGACAGGTGCAAAACGATCTCGCGTCGGTGCGGGCTCGCCCGGTGCTCGAACAGATAGATGCCCTGCCAGGTGCCGAGCGCGAGGCGCCCGCCCATCACGGGAATCGAGAGCGAAACCGCAGTCAGCGCCGCCTTGATATGCGCCGGCATGTCGTCCGGCCCCTCGGCGCGGTGAACGAGATAGCCCATCGCCGGATCATCCGCCGACGGCACCAGCCTTCCGAAAAACGCATCGAGGTCGCGCCTGACATCCGGATCGGCGTTTTCCTGGATCAGCAGCGAGCAGGAGGTGTGACGCACGAACAGCGTCAGCAGCCCCTCCGGCTCGCCATGGGCGCTGACAAAATCCGCCGCCTGCCGGGTGAACTCGTAGAGCCCCGCCCCTTGCGTCGCGATGGTGAGGATCCGCTGGCGGGACATCGCGCTCAACGCTCGGTCAGCGCGAGCTTGGCGCCGAGCGCGACGAAGGCCGCCGCGAAGCTGCGCCTGAGCCAGGCCATCACGGCCGGACGGCTGACGACCTTGTCCCGCATCGCCGCCGCGAAGAGACCATAGAGCGCGAAGACCACAAAGGTCATCGCCATGAACACGCCCGAAAGCTCCAGCATGCGCGCCAGCGGATGCGCCTCCCCGGCCGCGATGAACTGCGGCAGGAAGGCGACGAAGAAGATCGAGAGCTTCGGATTGAGCAGGTTGATGGCAACGCCGTCACGCAGCACGCGCCAGGCCGAGCGCGCATCCGGCTTCGCCTCGACGGTCAGCGCGCCATGTTCCTTCAGCGTCTGCCAGGCCATGTAGAGCAGATAGGCGACGCCGGCATATTTCACGACCGCGAAGGCGAGCGCGCTCGCATGCAGCACCGCCGCGATCCCCATCAGCGCGGCGACCAGATGCGGCACGATGCCGAGCGTGCAGGCGAGCGCCGCAATCACGCCCGCCCGCGCGCCGCGCGTGAGGCCGGCGGCGATGGTGTAGAGCGCGCCGGTACCGGGCGATGCGACGATGATCAGCGAGGTGAGCAGAAATTCGATCGACATGAAGGAAAGCCTCCCGAACGGCGTGCCGGTCCAGCAAGCCTCCTTGCGCCGCTGAGATCAAGCTCTCTCGCGCGGAAATACGGCTCGATACGACCCACTAGCGCGCCTGCCAGAAATAGAGCTGGCCGCCATGCCTGTTGCCAGCCAGCCTGTCCTCCTGGGCGACGATCGTGGTGCCGTCGAACAGGTCCCAATGGTCGCCATTCGTCCATTGGAAGAACAGGAAGGAACGCCTCTTGTCGCCGCTCGTCTGGTAGCAGTTCTCCAGATAGAGCACGCCCTTCCGGCCGAGCACCTTGGGGGTGACGTCCCTGCAGACACCCTCGATATCGGCCGGGCCGAAGGCCCGCTGGACGCGCGGCAGCAGTTCCGAAGCGCGGATGAAGAACAGCTGGCTGAGCCCGCCGAGCGGGCGCCCCGAGCCGGGCAGCACGCCCGGCTGCGGCCCACCTGCCAGCGGCGGAGCGCGCTGGAAGGATGTCTTGAGATCCGCATTCATAATGGTCTGGATCGTCGCATCGTCCTGCGACGGCGTCAGGCGCAGCGTATAGCCCATGCAAATGGCGCAGCGATTGGTGGCATCGCCGATCGCGTTCTTGGCCCAGGGGCGGATCGTGGCAAAGCGCTCGGCAAGGGCGTCATAGGCGAATGGCAGCATGAAATCTCCGAAATAAACGAAGAATAAGATTTCAACGGGCCACCGGTCGGCGGGCGGCCGACCTTCACGCTGGCCGGCGCCAGGGCCGGGAACATCCTTCATTCGTGGGAGAAATCGCGGCGTATCGGCGCCAAGACACGGCAACCGGCAAGAAAAAGGGCGCCAGCGGCGCCCTCTTCATCGTCTCAGTTATCGAGGAAGCTCCTGAGCTTCCGCGAGCGGCTCGGGTGCTTCAGCTTGCGCAGCGCCTTCGCCTCGATCTGGCGGATGCGCTCGCGGGTAACGCTGAACTGCTGGCCGACCTCTTCGAGCGTGTGGTCGGTGTTCATGCCGATGCCGAAGCGCATGCGCAGCACGCGCTCCTCGCGCGGGGTGAGCGAGGCCAGCACGCGGGTCGTCGTCTCGCGCAGGTTCGACTGGATCGCCGCGTCGATCGGCAGGATCGCGTTCTTGTCCTCGATAAAGTCGCCGAGATGCGAATCCTCCTCGTCGCCGATCGGCGTCTCAAGGGAGATCGGCTCCTTGGCGATCTTCAGGACCTTGCGTACCTTCTCCAGCGGCATGGCCAGCTTCTCGGCCAGCTCCTCCGGGGTCGGCTCGCGGCCGATCTCGTGCAGCATCTGGCGCGAGGTCCGCACGATCTTGTTGATCGTCTCGATCATATGGACGGGGATGCGGATCGTGCGGGCCTGGTCGGCGATCGAGCGGGTGATCGCCTGCCGGATCCACCAGGTCGCGTAGGTCGAGAACTTGTAGCCCCGGCGGTACTCGAACTTGTCGACCGCCTTCATCAGGCCGATATTGCCTTCCTGGATCAGGTCGAGGAACTGCAGGCCGCGGTTCGTGTACTTCTTGGCGATCGAGATCACGAGGCGCAGATTGGCCTCGAYCATYTCCTTCTTGGCCTGACGGGCCTCGCGCTCGCCCTTCTGGACCATCAGCACGATCTTGCGGAATTCCTGGATCTCCAGGCCGGTCTCGGAGGCGAGCGTGTGCACCTCCTCGCGCAGCTGCTTGATCCGCTCCAGCTCCGCCGCGACGAATTCCTTCCAGCCGCGCGAGCCGAGCTTGGAGACGCGCAGGACCCATTTCGGATCGAGCTCGCCGCCGACATGCTGCTTGAGGAAGTCCTCGCGGCCGACGCCATAGCTCTCGGCGAGGCGCAGCAGGCGCGTCTCATGGCCGATCAGGCGCTTGTTGATGTCGTAGAGCTGCTCGACCAGCGCCTCGATGCGGTTGTTGTTCAGCGAGAGCGACTTCACCGCGGTGATGATGTCGTCCTTGAGCTTCTTGTATTTGCGGTCCTGCGAGGGCGAGAGCTTGGTGTTCTCCAGCCGGTTGGCGATGTCCTGGTCCTGCAGGCGGCGCAGCTTCTTGTAGTCGTCGGCGATGGCGTTGAAGGTCTCGAGCACGCGCGGCTTGAGCTCCGCCTCCATGGCCGAGAGCGAGACGTTGTTCTCGAGGTCGTCGTCGTCCATCTCCGGCGGGGTCTCGCCCTCCGGAGTCTCGGCCGGCTCGGCTTCCTCGGCGCCTTCCTCGCCCGCGATCGCGTCGGGATTCTTCCCGTCGGGGCCGGCATAGGTCGCCTCGAGGTCGATGATGTCGCGCAGCAGAACCTTGCCGTCGACGAGCTCGTCGCGCCAGATGATGATGGCCTGGAAGGTGAGCGGGCTCTCGCAGAGCCCRGCGATCATCGCCTCGCGACCCGCCTCGATGCGCTTGGCGATGGCGATCTCGCCCTCGCGCGACAAAAGCTCCACCGAGCCCATCTCGCGCAGGTACATCCGCACCGGATCRTCGGTGCGCTCGCTCGGCTCGAGATTGCGCTTGGTCTCGGTCGGCAGGGTCTGGCGCGAGGCCTCGACCAGATCGCCGCCCTCGACCTCGTCCTCGTCGGCGGCCGCGTTCTCCTTGCGGTTGGCGCGCTCCTCGCCGGCGGCTTCCGGATCCTCGTTGTCGACGACGTTGATGCCCTGCTCGCTGAGCTGGCCGAGCACGTCCTCGATCTGCTCGGAGGAGAATTCCTCGGAAGGCAGAACCTCGTTCAGTTCGTCATAGGTGACATAGCCGCGCTTCTTCGCGAGCTTGATCATCCGSCGKACGGCCTGATCGGTCAGATCGAGCAACGGTCCGTCGGTAGTCGGGGGGGCGTCCGGCACGACCTGATCGGTCTTTTCCCGTTCGCTCGCTTTCGTCGCCATCAATCAGCGCTCCGCACTCTCGCGCCGGCCCTGGAACCACGAGCTCCATACCGACGCATAAAAGGGCGGCGCGACCGCAGGCCCGGCGCGCTCACCCACCCAAATCACTTGACGGCAGATGGCACCAAACGTCGTTGACGAATCGTGAACCACCCGCCAGCTTGCACGCGCATCGACAATGCGTCCGCCATTCGCTGGGTTGATCAATCTCCGGACATGGCCTCGGTGCCTTCGATCGTATCGAGGCGGGCCTTCACGTCCTTGATCCAGGCAAAATTGGCTTCGGTCGCTTCGTCAGCCAATGCGCGCTCGGCTGCTCTCAACTCGCTATTTAGCGTTCGTGCGCGCTGATGCAAGACGATGGCTTGATGAATCGAGTCGAAAACCGATTCAGGATCAGCGTCTTGCACCAGTTTTCGCCGTTCGGCCGGCCCGGTCACCGCCATGAGCTGGCTGTGAGCCTCCTTGACCCGCGGCTGGGCGAAGCGATTCGCGAGCGTCTCCCGGTCGAGGCCGTCCTCCTGCACCGCATCGAGCAGCGCCTGCCGAAAGCGCTCGGCCGCCGGCCCGTCGAGCGAAAGCTCCGCGATCTCGTCGACGCAGCGCAGGATGAGCCCGGGGTGACTCGCAAGCGCCAGCAGAATGAAGGCCTCGCGCGAATCCTCCCCACGCAGCTTCGTCACGAGCCGCGACTGCGTCAGCGCGCTCGACGCCTTCAGCGGTCCGGCCAGCCAGGGCGGCACCTGCCGAAAACCGCCGCGGCCTGGCCCCGCCCCGCCACGTCCGCGCTGGAAATGGCCATCGCGTCCGCCGCGTTCCGGTCGCGCCGGCGCCGAACTGGCGAAGAGCTGGGTCAGCCGCTCATCCATCTCGCGGCGATAATGCTTGCGCGTCGTCTCGTCGCGAATCTGCCCGAGCGGCTCCTTCAGCCGGCGCTCGAAGGCGGCGCGGCGCTCCGGGGTATCGAGCGGCCCGGCCTCGACCTCCCGCTGCCAGAGCATGTCGACCAGCGGCCGCGCCGCCGCGACCACCTCGGCGATGGCCTGCCGTCCACCCGAGCGGGCGAGATCGTCCGGGTCCTGCCCGTCCGGCAGCAGCGCGAAGGACAGCGACTTGCCGGGTTCGAGCAGCGGCAGCGCGATATCGATCGCCCGGCTCGCGGCCTTGCGGCCGGCCTTGTCGCCGTCGAGGCAGATCACCGGCTCGTCGGCCATACGCCAGAGCAGGCCGAGCTGGTCCTCGGTCAGCGCCGTGCCGAGCGGCGCCACCGTCTGCGGAAACCCTGAGAGCGACATGGCGATGACGTCGACATAGCCCTCGACCACGATCACCTGCCCGGTGTCGTGCGATGCCTTGCGGGCGTTGTGATGGTTGAACAGCAGCGAGCCCTTGTGGAAGAGCGGCGTCTCCGGCGAGTTCAGGTATTTCGCCGCGACCTCCGCGCTCATCGCCCGCCCGCCGAAGGCGATGACCCGCCCGCGCGAATCGTGGATCGGGAACATCACCCGGTCGCGGAAGCGGTCATAGGGCACGGCGATCTCCTCACCATGCACCAGCAACCCCGCCTCCATCATCAGTTCGGCCGGGACGCCCTTGCCCGCGAGATGGTCCCGCAGCGCGAAGCGATCGGCCGGACCGTAGCCGAGGCGGAAGCGCGTGCGCGCCTCGCCGTCGAGCCCGCGCGAGGCGAGATAGCGCCGCGCCGCGCCGCCGCGTTCGCCCATCAATTCGGCCTCGAAGAACTGCGCCGCCAGCTCCACGACCTCGTGCAGCCCCTTGCGCTTCTCCTCCTGGACCTGCGCTTCCGCCGTGATCTTCGGCAGGACGACGCCGGCCTCGGCGGCGAGCTTCTCGACCGCCTCGGGGAAGGAAAGCCCCTCGGTCTCCATCACGAACTTGAAGATGTCGCCGTTCTTGCCGGAGGAGAAATCGAAGAACGAGGCCTTCTGGTCGTTGACGAAGAAGGAGGGCGTCTTCTCCGCGTTGAAGGGCGAGAGCCCCTTCCACTCGCGCCCTGCCTTCTGCAGGCGCACGCGTTTGCCCACGACCGCCGAGACAGGCAGCCGCGCCTTGATCTCCTCAAGGACGGAGGGCGGGAACTTCATGTTGTCTGATGTGGCC
>NZ_JBFRDQ010000046.1:0-24280 GCF_052113865.1 Allobosea sp. TAB14
TCTGGTCATACGCCGTGAACGACGCACCGCCGGACTCAGCCAGAACCTTCGTGATCGCAGCCGTCAGCGACGTCTTGCCATGGTCAACGTGACCAATCGTTCCAATGTTGCAGTGCGGCTTCGTCCGCGAAAACTTCTCTTTGGCCATGACACCCTTGTCCTCGAAGGCGGCCCTCCGGGGCCTAGAAACGCGGTCGCATTAGGGGTTTTTGCGCGGCGATGCAAGCCGGCCGGCCCCATCGACCTCCTGTGACGCCAGAGTGAGGAGGTCAGCGCTAATTCTTCACCATCCAGCGCCCCCGGACCCGCTGCAGAAGAAGGCTCGTCACCGAATAGCCCTCGCTCGGCATTCGGGCGATACGGCGCAGGCTCGCGACCGCCTCCGGATCGGCTCCGTCGCCGAAGGCCACGATGTCGCGCGCCGGCACCGCGACGACCAGCTCGGCAGGGAGATTCGGGATCGCGGACCAGACCTCTGGCAGCAGAATCAGCGCCGCATTGTAGTCAGCCTCGAAGGACAGGGACCGAACGGGACCATGTTCCTCGATCTGCAGGCGCGAGACCCTGCGCTTCAGGTTCTCCCGGCCGGCATTCATCATATCCTGGTTGCTAAGCCCGAACCGCTTTCCTTCGCCGCTCATGACGAAGCGAGATATGTCTTTGCGATCTTCTACGACGACGACCACGATATCGCCCACGAGCTCCGCGTGGACGATGCCCGGTGCAGGTTTCGGTTGGGCGCGCGCCTTTTCTTCAACCGCCGCGACGAAGGCTCGGTTCTTGACGGTGACCAGCAGCGAACTCTTGAAAGAAGCCGCATCGCGTTGAGGCGCACCGCATTCCGGGCAAACCGGTTCTTCAGCCCAGGATCGATCCGGCCACGCTGTGAGCATGGCGAACAACACAACCAGTAAGTGCAGCATGCCGAGTCCCCCAACCCGCAACCACAATTGCGCATTGAGAACATAATGGCAACATCTTTACTTGCCCGCGGTCATGCAACCCCGAACACCCGCCGATAGCGCGCCACAGCCTCCGGGTCGCCCGAGACCTTCTCGGGATTGTCGGAGAGCTTCACCGCCGGGCGCCCGTTCGCCTTGGTGACCTTGCAGACCAGCGACATCGGATCGAGCGCGCGCGAACCGTCCGGCGAGCAGCCGACGAGATCGTTGGTCAGGTCGGTGCCCCAGCCAAAGGCCATGCGGACCTTCCCGTCGAAATGATGGTAGACGCGCTCGATCGCATCGACGTCGAGCCCGTCGGAGAAGACCAGCAGCTTCTCGCGCGGATCGCGCCCGCGTGCGCGCCACCATTCCATGATCGTCTCGCCGGCCGGGATGGGAGGTGCGCTGTCCGGCCGGAAGCCGGTCCAGTCCGCCACCCAATCCGGCGCATGGCGCAGGAAGCTCTGCGTCCCGAAGGCGTCCGGCAGCGCGATCAGCAGGTTGCCGCCATAGACCTGCCGCCATTCGTCGAGCACCCGGTAAGGCGCGCGCAGCAGCTCCTCGTCGGAATCGGCCAGCGCCGCCAGCACCATCGGCAATTCATGGGCGTTGGTGCCGATCGCCTCGAGATCGGTGTCCATCGCGAGCAGCACGTTCGAGGTGCCGCTGAAAGCCTTGCCCAGCCCCTCCTTCAGCGCCAGGACGCACCAGCGCTGCCAGAGATGGCCATGGCGGCGGCGCGTGCCGAAATCGGAGAGCCTGAGATTGGGCAGCTTCTGCAGCCGCTCGACCTTGTCCCACATCTTCGCCTTGGCGCGGGCATAGAGCACGTCGAGCGAGAAGCGCTTCTGGCCCAGCATGACGCGCCGCGCCCTGAGCTCGTTGATGATCGCGAGCGCCGGCACCTCCCACATGGTCGTATGGGTCCAGGGGCCGTCGAAATGCAGCTCGTACTGGCCGTCGACCTTGCGCAGATCGTATTCGGGAAGCTGGAACTCGGCGAGCCAGGCCATGAAGTCCGGCGAGAACATCTGGGTCTTGCCGTAGAAGCTGTTACCGGCGAGCCAGATCAGTTCCTTCTTGGTGAACCGCAATGAGCGGGCATGGTCGAGCTGCGCGCGCAACTCGCCCTCGTCGACGATGTCGGCGAGGCGGATATGCCTGGAACGGTTGATCAGCGAGAAGGTGACGCGGACCTCCGGATGGAAGGCCCGGATCATCTGCAGCATCAGGAGCTTGTAGAAATCGGTATCGAGCAGGCTGCGGATGATCGGGTCGAGCCGCCAGCCGTGATTATAGGTCCGCGTCGCGATGTCGGTGTAGATCATATCGGCAGCAGGTCCGGGAAAGCTCGGCGACGGAACGGCGCATCGGCACCGATGCCATCAGAACAATGCCTTGGCCGCCGGCGCAAGCGTGTCGCGCACAGGGCAGCCCGCGAGCGGCGCTCGACCATTGCCGCGCCCCCTCTCTCAAGCTATCTCGCCTGTTCGAACGGGATTCAAAAGCACATGGCGTCCGAAACCACATTGCCTGCGGCCGGCTTCGGCACCACTCCTTCTGCGCCCTATGATCTCGCGGTCATCGGCGGCGGCATCAATGGCTGCGGCATCGCGCGGGATGCGGCCGGGCGCGGCGCCTCCGTCGTGCTGCTCGAGAAGGACGACCTCGCCAGCGCCACCTCGTCGCGCTCGACCAAGCTGATCCATGGCGGGCTGCGCTATCTCGAGCATTACAAGTTCCGGCTGGTGCGCGAGGCTCTGATGGAGCGCGAGCGGCTCTGGGCCATCGCGCCGCACATCATCCGGCCGCTGCGCTTCGTGCTGCCGCATCACAAGGGCCTGCGCCCGGCCTGGCTGCTCAGGCTCGGCCTGTTCCTCTACGACCATATCGGCGGCCGCAAGCTCCTTCCCGCGACGCGCACGCTCGACCTCGCCCATGATCCTGCCGGCAGGCCGCTCAAGGACGACAAGGCTAGGGCTTTCGAATATTCCGATTGCTGGGTCGAGGATGCGCGCCTTGTCGTGCTGAACGCCATGGACGCCGCCGTGCGCGGCGCCGCGATCCACACCCGCACGCGCGTCGTCGCCGCGATCCGCGAGGACGGGCTGTGGCGCCTGACGGCGGAAGGGCCGCAAGGCCGTTTCGACATCTGGGCGAAGGCGCTCGTCAACGCAGCCGGCCCCTGGGTCGGCGAGGTGCTGAACGGCGTCATCCACACCAATGCCAAGGCCGGCGTTCGCATGGTGCAGGGCAGCCACATCGTCGTGTCGAAGCTCTACGAGCACGACCGCAGCTACATCTTCCAGAATGCCGACGGCCGCATCGTCTTCGCGATTCCCTATGAGCAGGACTTCACCCTGATCGGCACGACCGACCGCGACTACCATGGCGATCCAGCCGAAGTCGTCGCGACGCCGGACGAGATCGCCTATCTCTGCGCCGCCGCGAGCGAATATTTCCGCCAGCCCGTCACGCCGGAATCGGTGGTCTGGACCTATTCGGGCGTGCGCCCGCTCTATGACGACGGCGCATCCAAGGCGCAGGAAGCGACGCGCGACTATGTGCTGACGCTCGATGCGCCCGAAGGCGAGGCGCCGCTGCTTTCCGTCTTCGGCGGCAAGATCACCACCTATCGCCGCCTCGCCGAGGCCGCGATCGCGAAGCTCGCGCCGCTCGCACCCTGGGCCGCCCGCGCCGAATGGACGGTTGCAGGCGCGCTGCCCGGCGGCGATTTCCCCGTCGGCGGCTTCGACACGCTGGTCGGTGAGATTGCTGCGGCCTATCCCTGGCTCGAACGACGCACGGCGACGCGGCTTGTCCGCGCCTACGGGACCCGCGCCCGCGACATCCTCGGCGATGCGAAGAGCGTGGTCGACCTCGGCCGCCATTTCGGCGCCGATCTCTACGAGCGCGAGGTGCGCTACCTGATGAAGGCGGAATGGGCGCGCCGGGCGCAGGACGTGCTCTGGCGCCGCGGCAAGCTGGGCTTGCGGTTGTCGAAAGCGGAGAGCGAAGCGCTCGACGACTTCATGCAGGACGCTGCGTCGGTCTAGGCGCGTTCAAGGGATCCAGGCCGGCGGCCGGACCACGATCACCTTGCCGGTTCCGTCGACCTGGATGTACTTGCCGTTGCCGCCGCTCTTGACCCCGTCCCAGCCAAGCCTGCCATGCTTCGGGCCGAAATGGCCGGAGCCGTCATTGGCGCCGTTGGAATGCGCGATCAGCAGCGCGTCCGGCACGACGTTGGTGTAGGACACCAGCGCGATATGGCCGGGCTTGCGGGTTTCCAGCATCTTGTCGGTCATCCAGACCACCATGTCGCCGGTCCGGATCTCGTCGAAATCCCAGATCAGGGCACTGGGAAGGCCCGGCGGCTTGCCCGCCTTGGCGGCTCCGACGAGGAACGGGCAGCCCGCGCCGCCCGAATACTTGTCGATGCTGATCCGCTTCATCTCGTTGTAATAGGCGACGACGAAGCCGGTGCAGTCGACGCCGAGGCTCTGGTCGGCCCAGGCCTGGATCGTGTCTTCGGTCGCCTTGCCRGTGTCGAGGGCGAGATTGAGGATATGCTCGCAATCGCCCGGGCTGACCTTGCCCATGCTGGCGCGGGTGAAGGCCTTCTTGTCGACGGTGAGCTTTCGCTTCGCCGCCTCCTGCACGACGAGGCTGCGCTTGGTCGCCCCCGCATCGGAATTATGGGTGCCGATCATGTATTTGTTGATCGACACCAGGGTGTCGCCCGCCGGCACGTTCCAGTAGCGGTCGACCCAGTCCGCCGGCGACGGCGAGCCATTGGCGATATCGGTCGGGTTGCTCGGATCCGGTACCATGGGCCCTCGCCTCGCTGGGATGTTTCGGAAAGGCGGCTCACGCCACCTGATAGGCGAACTGGCCCTCCGCGACCGAGACCTTCGCCTCGGTCAGCGGCTTCTTCTCCAGTTGCAGGTTGAGGATCGCGCGGGATAGCGCCGGCAGCATCGAGTTGGTGATGATGTTGTCGATCATGCGCCCGCCCGAATCCGGGTCGTTGCACTGGCCGACGATGTGCTCGACCACCGCGTCATCGTAAGCGAACGCCGCCTTGTGGTTCTCGGAGAGCCGCTTGCCGATGCGCCCGAGTTGGAGGCGGACGATGCCAGCCAGCATGTCCGACGACAGCGGATAATAGGGAATCGTCACGAGCCGCCCGATCAGTGCCGGCGGGAAGACCTTGAGCAACGCCGGGCGCAGACTCACCGCCATCGCCTCCGGATCGGGCTTGGCGGCGCCATTGGCCGACATGCTCATGATCTCGTCCGTGCCGACATTCGAGGTCAGGATGATCAGCGTGTTCTTGAAATCGATGCGCCGGCCAGTGCCGTCCTCCATCTGGCCCTTGTCGAAGACTTGGAAGAACAGCTCGTGCACATCGGGATGCGCCTTCTCGACCTCGTCGAGCAGCACCACCGAGTAAGGCTTGCGCCTAACGGCCTCCGTCAGCCGGCCGCCCTCGCCATAGCCGACATAGCCGGGAGGCGCGCCCTTCAGTGTCGAGACGGTGTGCGCCTCCTGGAACTCGCTCATATTGATGGTGATGACGTTCTGCTCACCGCCATAGAGCGCCTCCGCCAGCGCCAGAGCCGTCTCGGTCTTGCCGACGCCGGAGGGGCCGCAGAGCATGAAGACGCCGATCGGCTTGTTGGGGTTGTCGAGCTTGGCGCGGTTGGTCTCGATGCGCTTGGCGATCATGCCGATGCCATGCCCCTGCCCGACCACGCGCCTGTTCAGCGTCTCGGCGAGGTTGAGCACGGTCTCGATCTCGTCCTTGACCATCCGTCCGACCGGGATGCCGGTCCAGTCCGAGACGACCGAGGCGACCGACTGCTCGTCGACATGGGCGTAGATCATCCGATTGGCCGGATCGATCTCGCCAAGCGACGCGAATTTGGCGTTGAGCGCGGCGCGGGCATCCTCGGGATCGGCTGCAGGTTCCCCGGTCGGAGCCGATACCTCCGGCGCTGCGGCGCCGGCATCGACGCTCGCTTCCTGCGGCACGGCCTCGGCCTTGGGATCGGCGCCCGGCACCTTCTCGCCGAGCTTGGTCCGCAGCGCCTTGATCTCCTCGACGATGGCAAGCTCGCTCGCCCAGGCAGCTTCGAGGGCGGCGAGCTTCTCCTGCTTCTCCGCGACCTCCACCTCGATCTCATCGAGCCGCTTGCCGCTGTCGGTGCCGAGATCGGCATCGGCGGTCAGCGCCGCCTTCTCCTGCTCCAGCGAGGAAATCGCGACGCGCGCATCCTCGATCGCGGCCGGCGTCGCGCTCTGGCTGATGGCGACGCGGGCGCAGGCCGTGTCGAGCAGGCTCACCGCCTTGTCGGGAAGCTGGCGGGCCGGGATATAGCGCGAGGAGAGCGTCACCGCCGCGACGATGGCGGCATCCGAGATGCGAACCTTGTGATGCTTCTCCATCGGGCCAATCAGCCCGCGCAGCATGGTGCAGCAACGCAGCACATCGGGCTCGTCGACCTGTACCGGCTGGAAGCGGCGGGTCAGCGCCGGGTCCTTCTCGAAATATTGCCGGTACTCCGACCATGTCGTCGCCGCGATGGTGCGCAGCGTGCCACGCGCCAGCGCCGGCTTGAGCAGGTTGGCGGCATCGCCCGTGCCCGCCTGCCCGCCGGCGCCGATCAGCGTATGTGCCTCGTCGATGAACAGGATCACCGGCGTCGGCGAGGATTGCACCTCGTCGATCACCGAGCGCAGGCGCTGCTCGAACTCGCCCTTCATCGAGGCGCCCGCCTGCATCAGCCCGATATCGAGCGCGCAGACCTTCACCCCCTTGAGCGGCGGCGGCACGTCGCCGGAAGCGACGCGCTGGGCGAAGCCCTCCGCGATCGCGGTCTTGCCGACGCCGGCCTCGCCGGTGAGGATCGGGTTGTTCTGGCGCCGGCGCATCAACACGTCGATGACCTGCCGGATCTCGTCGTCGCGGCCGAGGATCGGGTCCATGCCGCCCTGGCGCGCTTTGGCGGTCAAATCCTGCGAGAAGCGGTCGAGCGCGGTCGTGCCCTTCGGCCCTTCGGCCGCCTCGGCGCCCGGCGTGCCGGCGGCGCGCAGGCCCGAGCCATCCATCGGCCTTAAGTTCTCCTCTTCCGAGCTTTCCCAGATCTTGCCGTAGCCTGCCGCCAGCTCCTCGACCGGGATCTTGGCGAATTCCTTGGAAAGCCCGGTGAAAGCCCGGCGCAATTCGGTCGACTTCAGCGCCGCCACCAGCAGGTGCCCGGTCCTGATCTGCGTCTCGCCAAAGAACAGCGTCGCGTAGTGCCAGCCACGGTCGAGGATATCGACGATGTGGTTGGCGATGCCGGGCATCTCCGTCTCGTTCTTGCGGAACCCCTCGACGATACCGCCAAGGTCCATCAGCATCCTGGCGCGATCGAGCTTGTAGTGGTCTGCGGTCAGGGTCAGGTCGTTGGCGCTGCCCTGCAGGATCTGCAGCAGCCAATGCGTCAATTCGACATTGCGGTTCCCGGCACCCTTGGCCTGCCTCAGCGCCTGCAGGAAGGTGTCGTAGCCGATCCGGTTGAGCTTGCCTGTGACGGCTTCGAGGCTGATATCGGCCATGGTCGTCCCCTTGATCTCTGGTCTTAGGCAGCAGCGCGGCTACGTTTCAGGCGCATGCGCTCGGCCGGATGGAAACGGGCGTCGCGGCGCAGCGCGCCTTCCTCGGTGGTCCAGTTCGGCGCCATCCAGCTCGTCCAGCCGAGATGGCCGGACTGGCCGAGCCTGACGGGCTTCACTTCGCCCACCGGCAGCGCGAGCTCGACATCCCATTCGAACTGCTCGCCGAGATGCAGGAAGACGGCATCCGCCAGCGGCTCGCAGCGATCGCCATTCGGCAGGAAGCGCTCGAACTGTTCGAGGTCGGCAGCCACGATCTTCACGCGGAACTTGTCCTCGACGCTGTAGACGCTGGCGCCGAGCAGCGCGTCGCCGCCGAGCGTGCAATGCGCGCCTCCCAGCCGCGTCCGGTCCGCCGGATCGAAGACGAGACGCATGCCGACGAACTGCTCGATCTCTACTTGCGTCCTGAACAGCCCGGCGAGAAGGCGCTGAAGCCGCGAGGCCGATTTTGCCTGCGCGCCGATCAGCCCGGCATGGGCGAGCTTCTCGGGATYGGGCACGCTGTCGCGGTCGAGATAGGGCTTCGAGCCCACCCCGATCATGCTGCCGATATAGGCGGCGAAGCGGTCGAGATCGGGCCGGTCATGCTGCGCGATCGGCCGCGAATCCGCCCAGGTGCGGTAAAAGAGCTGCAGGAAGCGGTGGTTGAAGATATCGAGGAAGCGCGGAAAGGCATCGTCGCGCGCGAGTTGCCAGTGATAGCTCTCCTCGGTTGTCGCCAGCGGCAGCGCGCCCTGCGGGCCGAGCAGGCCGAGGAACTTCACGAAGAGCCGAAGCCTGCCCTGCGCGTCCCGGCCCGCCTCCGCGATGGTCGAGGCGGGAAAGTCGAGGAAGGCCTGCTCGCCCAGCGCGACATATTCGTCGCGCCGCGAGGCGACGTCGCCGATGCGGCTGCGCTCCGGAAAGCTGCGTTCCAGCCGCCGCATCACGGCATAGAAGTCGAAGCGCCAGGGCTCCGCCTCCAGCCTCGCCTGGTAGCCCGGCGCCTTCTCCAGCGGCGTGGCGGCGTCCTCGCTCACAGGACGCGCCTCGAACCGGCACGCGGTGGAAAGCGCATCACCTCGCCGCGCTCCACCGTGCGGATCACCGTCTGGGTAAAATGGTTCATCGCCGCATATTCGGCGAAGAAGCGGTCGAGCACCGCGCCCAGCAGGAAGACGCCGGAGCCCTCGAAGGCCTTCTCGTCAAGCAGCACGGTGATTTCCAGCCCCCGCCCGGCCCCCGTTCCGGCCCGCTGGGGAAAACGGCGCACGACAGGCCGGCTGTCGACATTCTTGATGCCGCGGATGCGCCGCTCCGTCGCGCTGTCGGCAAGATCGGCGAAGAGCGAAAGCAATTCGCGTAGCGCCTCGCCATTCTGCCCGGCGCCGCGCTGGACGAGGCCGAGATGGTTGAGACTGAGCAGATTGATCAGCCGCCAGGTCACGACGCCCGTGCTCGCCGTCTCCGCACGCAAGCGAAGCTGCGAGACGATCGGCTCGCGCGGCGGCGTCGGCCCGGCAAGGCAGGCAAGGTCGAGCGAGACATTGTCGATCAGCCGGAAATCGGCGCCGCCGACGCCGGTCGGCAGATGCTCGGTGAGATGCCGGTTGGAGCACAGCGCCCTTACGCTCAGCTCCACCACCGAGGTGCTGTCGGTCATGCCCGCCGGCTCGACCAGCGAGATGAACATCTCCGTGCCGGTATAGTCGGAGGCTCGCCCCTGGCGCCGCTCGGCCGAGGAACGCCGCCGCGGCAGGCGCCGCTGCGTGTAGTGCAGGCCATGAATCGGCGAGGCTCCCTCAGGCGAGGAATAGAGCGGATGGACCGGCTGCTTCTCGCGACCGCCGGTATAGTGCGCATGCACCGAGAGAACGCTGTGCGGCTCGTAGTCGAGCGCGCGGCTGCGGTCCGGCACGACATGGAATTCGTGCTGGTTGCTCTTCACCGGGATACGATCGGCCGTCTTCTCGAAGAGATTGATCGCGGGCGCCGCGTAGAGCGCAAACATCTCCTTGCGCACCGCGCCGGGCAGCCGCGTATTGACCTCGTCGAAGACGAAGATCAGCTCGACCGTCTTGGCCGTGAGCTTGGGCATGATCCGGCCCAGCCCTTCCAGCCGGAAGCCGAGGAACTTGCGCGGGAACCAGAACAGCTCGTGCAGCAATTCGAAGCCGCGGAAGACGCGGGTATCGGCCGGCAGCAGCGCCTCGTTCTCGTCGAAGCCGATCTGCTCCAGCCGGCAACCCTCGCCCGGCGTCACCACCGGGTCGCCGAACGCGTTGAGATGACGGAAATGGATGCCGACGCAGTTCGCGAAGAGCTGCTCGTAGAGAGCGACCGCATCGCCCTCCCCGCCGAGCAGATGGAAGGCGAGCTCCTTCGTCCGGCAGCCGGCGAACCAGCTCGCCGGATTCTTCAAGGCCTGGGCCGGGGTCGGTTCCTGCTCGGGGTCCGCCATCACCCGGTGAGTCAGGGTCAGGCGCAACCCCGCAAGCGCGCGCTGATCGGTGCGCAAGCCGAGCGCCTGCAATGGCGCCGGCGCTGGAATGTACTCGGCGGCCACGATCTCGAATGGCCAGAGCGTGATGTCGCTGCCCAGCCGGTAGCGGCAGGCGACACGCCGCTCGCGTTCCAGATAGGTCGCGTCGAGATAGGCGCCGCGCGGGATGCGCATCCCCTCGCGCAGGCCCGGATCGGAGTAAGGCGGCACGACGCCCGCCAACAGCGCCGAAGGCGTCGGCGCCAGATAGTTCGGCAGGAGCTGTTCGAGCAGATTGTTGGTGAATTCGGGGAACTCGTGCTTCAGCTTCAATTGCACGCGGGCGGCGAGGAAGGCCGCGCCTTCGAGAAGGCCACCGACCATCGGGTCCATGCGCTCGCCGACGAGCCCGCCCAGCCGCTCGGCGATGCCGGGATACTCCTCCGCAAACTCCTTGCTGTGCTCCATGAACAGCCGGAGTTCCTGATTGTAGAGATCGAGAAACTCCTGGTTCATCACCGCCCCTTGATCGCGATCTTGCCGGTATCGAGTTCGAGATCGGCCACGAATTGCACGGGCACGTTCAAAGGTTCGCAGTTCAGATCGGCGCGGACGAGGAAGCGTACCTTCAACTCGGCGGAATCGAGCGTCCTGTCGCGCTCGACGGCGATGGAATTGCGGATCAATCGCGGCTCGTAGCCCATCAGGGCGGCGGCGAGATCCTCACGGATCGTATCGACGCGATGCTCGTCGATCGAAAGCCGCGTCATGTCAGGGAAGCCGTGATTCAGGATCGAGCGGCGCACATGCTCCAGCTCGGAAAGGTCCACGGCCGAGCCAAGATTGACCGTGTTGACCAGCGCGTCGAGGTCGATGGCGATCTCGCGCCGCAGCTTCGGCTCGGTGATCGCGGCCCGCGGCGCGGCGCGACGTTGCGCGATCACACGTTCGCCGCCCTCGTCCCGCAGGTCGAGCGCGGTCCGCGCATCCTTCTCCAGATGCGCTTCGCGGAATGCGAACATCAAAGGCGGCCGAAGCCGCTTCTTCGAAAGGGGGTCGGCCATCACATCGCGTCCGGGGCGGGCGACGAACCGGCTCCGGCTCAGCCGGAGCCGGTGCGCGCGGCTCAGCTCTTGGCGTTACCCTTGAGATCCCACTTCATCTCGATCGCCGAGTCGAGCGTCTGGTCCGACTTCTGCGGCCGATATTGGAACTCGACCTTGGCATAGTTCAACGCGAACTGGTCGGTCGGGACGCTCGAACCGCCGGCGGCATCGCCGGACTGGTAGCTCGACACGATCAGGTCCTCGAGCGTCACCGTGTAGTATTCCTGCGGCTTCTCGCCCTGCTTTCGGACGTAGAGCACCGCCTTCTTGATGTATTTGCCGCTGGCGCAATACAGGGCGAGGTTTGCCGAAGCCTTGCTGACCTGCGCGGTGAAATGCATGTCCTGGAAGTTCGCCTTGCCCGCCCCGCCGCCGCCGCCATGGGCGTAGGAGCCGGGGTTGCTGATGCCCCAGGAAAAGGAATCGACCGCGATCGTATCCTTGTGGGTCTTGTCCTGGGCCTCGCCCTTGATCTCGTCGATCTTGAGCAGAAAGTCGGCAGCCATGTTTACCTCCAAAGTAGGGTCGTCGGATTGCTCGGATGCGCGAGCGCGCTGATGGACGCATCTCTCCGATCGCGCACCCGCATCGGGTCAGCGCGTCGAAGGGTCTTCGTGCTTCCGTCACCTGCCGATCAGGTGGCGGTCACTGCTTGGGAGCTGGCAGTCGCGAGACCAGGCTCAGGCCGATATCCATGCCTTCGAGCTGGAAGTGCGGCCGCAGATAGAACTTGGCCGAGTAATAGCCAGGGTTCTCCTCGTCCTCGAAGACGTCGATGCGTGCATCCGAGAGGGGGCGCCGCGCCTTCGTCTCTTCGCTGGAATTGACCGGATCGCCGTCGACATATTCGGTGATCCACTCCTGCAGCCAGCGTCGCAGCGGCTCCTTTTCCTTGTAGGAGCCGATCTTGTCGCGAACCATGCACTTCAGGTAGTGCGCGAAGCGCGAGACCGCGAACATGTAGGGCAGCCGCGAGGACAGGTTGTCGGACGCCGTCGCCGCCACGCCGTCGGGCCCGGAGAAGGCCTTGGGCTTGTAGAGCGACTGGGCGCCGATGAAGGCCGCCTTGTCGGTGTTCTTGCGATGGATCAGCGGGATCAGGCCGGATTTCGCCAGCTCCGCCTCGCGCCGGTCGCTGATCGCGATCTCGGTCGGGCATTTCAGATCCACGCCGCCATCGTCAGTCGGGAAGGTGTGGGTCGGCAGGTTGAGAACCTCGCCGCCGGACTGGACGCCGCGGATGCGGGTGCACCAGCCATATTCCTTGAAGGCGCGGTTGATGTTCACCGCCATGGCATAGGCGGCGTTCATCCAGGCGTATTTCTCGCCCTTGTGGCCGTCGGTATCCTCCTCGAAGGCGAATTCCTCGACGGGCTCGGATTTGGCGCCATAGGGCACCCGGGCGAGCACGCGCGGCAGGCACAGGCCGACATAGCGGGAGTCGGCGGCGTCGCGCAGGCCCTTCCAGGCCGCATAGTCAGGCGTGTCGAAGACCTTGCTGAGATCGCGCGGATCGGAGAGCTCCGTCCAGGCATCCATGCGCATCAGCATCGGATCGGCGCCGGCGAAGAAGGGAGCATGCGCCGCCGCGGCGATCTTCGAGAGGTCGCGCAGAAGCTGGACGTCCGTCGCCGTGTGGCTGAAGTGATAATCGCCGACGAGGCAACCGAAGGGCTGGCCGCCGAGCTGGCCGAACTCCTGCTCATAGACCTGCTTGAAGAGCGGGCTCTGGTCCCAGCGCGCGCCGGGATAGGTCTTCAGGTTGCGGTAGAGCTCGTTCTTCGAGACGTTCATCACCTTGATCTTCAACTGAGCATCGGTCTCGGAGTTGAAGACGAGGTAGTTGAGGCCACGCCAGGCGCTTTCCAGCTTCTGGTATTCGGGAGCGTGCAGCACCTCGTTGATCTGCTCGGTCAACTTGGCGTCGAGCCGCGCGATCATCTCCTCGATCGTGTCGATGACGTCGCCCTTGATCACGGTCGAATCCGCCAGCGCCTGATTGACGAGGGTCGCGACCGCGTTCTCAACTTCCGTCGCCGCGCGTTCCGTTCTGGGTTTGAAACTCTGCTTCAGGATCGCCGAGAAATCGTCGATCTCGCGCGTCTCGACTGCCGCCCCGCCGGGCTGTTGGGTTTGTGCTTCCGCTGCYATTGCCGCCTCGCTCGCTTAACCGCCTGCCGACCCGGAAAGAGGGCCCGCGCCCTGCCTCAGTTCTGCGCTTCGCCCTCGGGCTTCCCGTTCTTGCCGAGCCTGTCCTTGAGGGCTGTCATCAGCTGCGGATCGGCCAGCAGCGCCTTGATCTGGTCGCTCGCCGCCATCTTGCCGTCCATGTAGCGCAGCAGGTTGGCGAGCTGCTCGCGCGCCTCCAGCAGCTTGGCGGTCGCCGGGATCTGGCGGGCGACGGCCGCGGGGTTGAAATCCTCGAACTTGGTGAACTTCAGCGCGACAGAGAGCTTCTCGCTTTCGTCCTCGCCGAGCTTGTTGGACACGTTGAAGGCAAGGCCCGGCTCGATCGCGGCCATGCGCTGGTCGAAATTGTCCATGTCGACGTCAAGGAACTTGCGCTGCGAGATCTCCGGCTTTTCGACCGCCGAGGCGTTGCCCGAGAGATCGGCCAGCACGCCCATCACGAAGGGCAGCTCGATCTTTTGCTCGGCGTTGTAGGGGTCCTCATAGGTGATGTGCACCCGAGGCGGCCTGTTGCGGCGAATGAACTTCTGCCCTGAATCTCCGGCCATGACGCATGCCCCTTTTGCTAACCGGACCACGCTGACGTAGCGTGATACTGTATAGAACTTCGGAATTCATCGATATAGTCTCATCATCACGACGAGAGGTTCAAATCAAAACCGAAAAACTTCCCTAGCTGTCGGCATCCGGCATCTGCGCAACCTCGGGCAGGATATTGCCGAGCAGCGACATGAAATCATGCTGCGCCAGAGCGCAGGCCTTGTCCATCAGGAGCGGCGTCGGATGCGAAGGCTCCACCTGCCGGTAGAAGGATGCGACCGCCCTCATCGCGTTGACCGCATCGGCGCGGTTGCCGATGGCGATCACCGCCATGGCGGCAGCCGGCGGCGGCACGTGGGACGGAGCCTCCGCCGCACCGGAATCGGCCTCTCCGTCCTCGGCCAAGGCCTCGGACTCTTCCGCCACGCCGTTGTCATGGCCGTCGCCGTCATCGCTTTCGACGGAGGCGCTGTCGTAACTGTCCTCCCCCGCCTCGGAATCATGGCCGTCCGGCACCGGAAGACGCTCGAGCGGCAGCCTGAACCGGCGCACTTCGCCGATCTCGAGAACCGCCTTGTCGACGTGCTCCGGAAACATGATCTGGATGACCTCGATCAGCGACTTGCCGATGAGCTGCTGCGCCTGCCCGATCAGCAGGACAGCCGGGCTCGACGGCTCCGTTTTGCGAAAGTAGCCGAGGCAGGCCGCCAGCGTATCCTTCACTTGGAGGATGCTCGAAAGGCCGCCCGGATTGAAGGTTGCAGCGCTAGTTGCCGGCATCTGCGCGTCGGTCGCCGCAGCCGCCGCCGAGGGCTGATGCCCCGGAACGCGCCGCGCGACCGCCATGTCCAGAAAGCCGGCGATCTGGTCCAGAAGTGCCACGAGGCGCGGGAAGCCGAGCGGATGATCGACGCCTACTCTCTCGATCCAGATCGCACGCAGGCGCGCGAGCCCTTCGCGCGCGGCGTTGATATGGCCGAGGGTCGCCGTCAGGGCATCGACCTCGACCTCCCCCAGCGCTGCCTGGATCGCGCCCGCATCGGGATGCTGCTCGCCCTCGACCAGCTTTGTCTCGCCGCTGGCGACAAGCTGGCTGCGGAAGGCGAAGGCGCCGATGCGGCGGCTCACGAACAGCGGCGCGTGCTGCAACGGCAGAACCACGGTCGGCAAATCGTCCAGCCCCTGCAGCGTGACCTCGCGCATGATGAAGTCGCCATCCAACGCGCGCGGATGCACCTCCTCCCAATGCTCGCCGAGGATCTCCGCCATGGCTGAGAGACAGGCGGCAAAGCCGGCAATGTCGCGATTGAGGATCGAGAGCTTCGCCGCGAGCACGAAGAGCCGGAGGTCCTGCGAGCGGGCCATCAGCTTGCCGAGATCGGCGAAGGCGGCGGGGAACTCGATGCTCGAGCGGTCGAAGGCGACCTGCCTGCCGTCGTCGTCGCGGCGGAAATACGCCACCGGAAGCACGACCTCGAGGCGCGCCGTGACATTCATGAAGTCGGGGTCGTCCTCGAGGTCCGGCCCGCAGGGGCCGTCATCGGACATCGGCTTCGACAGTTCGGCGAAATTCAGCGCGGCCATGCCTCTCCCCAGAATGCCTCTTCCCGCCCGGCAACGCGGCGGCCCGGAAGCCCCACGAACCGCCGTGAACAGATCGACCGTGCGCTCAATTCGCGGCGCGCAAGCGCGTCTCGACGCGGCGGTTGTCGCCGGAGAAGGGGTCGGCGACCACCGGCTGGCTCTGGCCATAGCCCTTGGCGACGAGCTTGCCGGTGTTGACGCCCTTCTCGCCGAGATAGCGGACCACCGCCTCCGCGCGGCGCTCGGACAGGCTCATGTTGTAGGTCGGATTGCCGGCGGCATCCGTGTGCCCCTCGACCATGAAGGTCTGACTGGAAAGCTGGGGCGTCTTCAGGGCCTTGGCGAATTCGTCGAGATTGCCCTTGGCCTCGGGCTCCAGCACGTCGGAATTGTACTTGAACTTCACCACGAGATCGAAGGCGCTCGGCGGCTTGGCGATCTCGACCGCATGGCCAGCCTTCGCGCATTCGGCCTCGGTGCCGATGCACAGCCCGCGCGTGACGCCCGCCGGCTTCGGCGCGACGACGCCGGGCTGGAAATGCTTGACGATGTCGTCCGCCTTGTAGGTCTGCGCCATGGCGCCTGTCGCCGTGGTGAGAACCATCGAGCCCGCCAGAGCGACGAATACCTTGAATGCGGATTGCTTGCGCATGGGAACCTCCCAATGTGTCACGCCAATCGGCGGATGAAAACTTACGGATCCGACGATGACTCTGAGAGTTAGTTACGTCAAGTCGAATTTAGGTTCAATCGTCGAAAGGTTTCGTTGATGCCATCGAATCCTGGACAAGAACAAAGGATTGCGTCCTTTACGACTCCAGCCGGAAAGGACGAGTTTTCACTTATCCGTTTCGAAGCCGATGAATCTTTAAGCGAATTGTTTACTTATAACGTTGAGGCAATCAGCAAAACTGAGAATGCCGACCTGCAAAGCATCATGAGCGAGAAGTGCTCGATCAAGTTCACGTTGAAGAACAAGAGCGAGCGGGTTCTCAACGGCACGCTCGTCGATGCTCAATGGCTCGGCAAGCAGGACGACCTCTATGTCTACCGATTCACGCTGAGGCCCTGGCTCTGGCTGCTCTCGCAGCGCGCAGACTGCCGGATCTTCAAGAACAAGACCGCGCTCGACATCATCAAGGAGATCTTCAAGAAGGAGAACGCGGCGAGCTTCGATGACCGCACCAGCGAGACGCTGCAGCCGATCGACTACTGCGTGCAATATCGCGAGACCGATCTCGACTTCGTGCTGCGTCTGATGGAGCAGTACGGCATCTATTACTACTTCAAGCACAGCGACGGGGACCACAAGCTGGTGCTCTGCGACTCCCGCTCGGGCCATGACCAGGTGATGCCGAGCGCCGAGGCGAACTTCACGGGCGACAGCTCGATCTTCGCCTTCGTCGCGCCGGGCAGCCGCTTCCCGCGCGCGGATGTCGAGCATCTCACCCAATGGTCGACGGTGCGGCGCCTGCGCACCGGCAAGGTCGAGCTGAAGGACTATGATTTCGAGRAATCGGGCTCCGACCTCACGGCGCGCGCCGAGGAAGGCTTCCCCAAGGCCAAGTCCTATGAGGCCTACGACTATCCGGCGAGCTACACCCAGCGCGACCAGGGCGAGCATTTCGCCCGCGTCCGGGCGCAGGCGCAACAAGCCAAGGACGACCGGCGCTACACGGCCGGCGAGGCGCCGAGCCTCTATCCGGGCGCGCTGATGAAGCTCGGCGAGCACCCTTCAGGCGCCGAGAACACCGAATATCTCGTGGTGCGCGCCACGCATATGCTCGGAGCTCAGGGCTACCGCTCCGGCCAGCAGGATGAGGCGGTCTACAGCGGCTCCTTCGAATTGCAGAAGAGCGACCGGCGCTTCCGAGCGCCCCTCGTCACGCCGCGCCCGAAGGTCTACGGGCCGCACACCGCCAAGGTCGTCGGCGAGAAGAACCAGGGCGAGGAAGGCGATATCGACGTCGACGAGTACGGCCGCATCTGGCTGCGCTTCCATTGGGACCGCGAGGACGGCTCCACCTCCTGCCGCACCCGCGTCGCGCAGATGTGGGCCGGCAAAAACTGGGGCGGCCAGATCATTCCGCGCATCGGCCAGGAGGTGATCGTCGAGTATATCGAGGGCAACCCGGACCTGCCGCTCGTCGTTGGCGCCGTCGTCAACGATCAGCACAAGCCGCCCTACGAATTGCCGGCGAACAAGACGCAATCCGGCCTCAAATCGGAATCGACCGACCATGCAGGCTTCCCCGGCACCTATAACGAGATCAAGTTCGAGGACCTCAAGGACAGCGAGGTTCTCGAGATGCGGGCCGAAAAGGACCACAAGGTCACGGTCAACAATATCGAGACCCGCGAGATCGGCGAGCGCTTCCAGGGCAGCAACTATTCGCGCGAGACCACTCTGAAGCTCGGCAACGACAAGCTCGACATCCAAAACGGCAAGCTCGACGTCGAGGCGCTGACCGAGATCAATCTCAAGGTCGGCGAGAGCACGATCAAGATGACGCCCGGCAGCATCGAGATCAAATCGCCGACCATCACGATCCACAGCCAGGCCCTGACGGAGGTCAAGAGCGACGGCGCCCTCGTCGTCAAGGCCCCGATGGTGACGATCAACTAGCCGGAGCCATCATGTCACGCCTGCGCTTCAGCACCGCCCGCGAAGTGTTCGAGACCTATCCCTCGGCCTCCCAGGCCGTCACCATGCCGCCGACCGGGGAGCCTCCGCTGGTTTTCCTCGCGCGCCTCGTCAGGGGCCCGGCGCCGATGGAGGCCGCCGGCTTCTGCGCCTTCCTCCTGCCGAGGCGTGAAACGGTATGGTGGGCCCTGCAGGCGGTGCGCTCGTTGCAGCCGCCCGGCACGCAGGACCCCGGCCTTGCCGCCGCCGAGGCCTGGGTCCGGGAGCCCGGCGACAAGACCCGCTTCGAAGCGCTGCGCCACGCCCAGGCCGGAGATCGCGCGCGGCCAGGCACCTTCGTGGCCTGGGCGGCCGGCTATTCCGGCGGCAGCATGTCGGAAAGCCACGCCATCCCCACCCCGCCGGACCTGACCGCCAAGATGGCCCGCATCGCCGTGCTCAATGCGATCAACCGTCTGCCGGCCCGCGAGCGCGAAGCCGCATTGCGCGCCTGTGTCGAAGCATGCATTCGTTTGGCCGAAGACGATGCCGGCAAGCGCTGATCTTCTCGCGCAGCTCGGAACGGGATGTCCGCGATGGCGCTGACACTGACGATCGAGAACCAGGCCTCGCTGCCCGATGGCGGCCCGCTCAGCGTGACCGCCAGCGGCGGGCGCGGCCTCGATATCGGCCGCGACCAACATCTCGACTGGGCGCTGCCCGATCCCTCGCGCGCCGTCTCCGGCCGCCATTGCGAGATCCGCTTCCGCGACGGCGGCTGGTGGCTGCGCGACATCTCGACCAACGGAACCTTCGTCAATGGCGGCGAGCATCGCGTGCAGTCGCCCTACCGCCTCCAGCACGGCGATCGGCTCGAGATCGGCCACTACATCATCGCCGTCGCCATCGACGAGGAGGCCGGGCAGGCAGCGGCGCAGGCGGCCTCTCCTCCCCCATCCTATGCCGCCGACCCGGAAGCGCTCTGGGCGCCCAGCACGGATGCCGCGCCGCCGATCTCGCGTCGCGATCTGATGCCGCCCGGCCACGCCAAGCCGGTGCATGCAAGCTTCATCGACTGGGCCACCGACATTCCGACACCGGCCGCCGGGCCGGCGCCGCCAGCCCCTCCACCGGCCTGGTCTGCCCCGCCGCCGCAAGGCGACGATTTCGCCTGGGCGCCCTTGCAGGCCGCCCCCACCCCCCAGGCGGAGCCGCTGGCGCCAATCCCCACGCCGCGCCGTCCGACGGCAAGCGGCCCGGCCTCCGCGAACCCCTGGGATGAACCAGCTGCGGCCGAACCGGAGCCCGATGCCGAGCCGATGCCTGCGCCCGCGACCACACCGGTGTCCGCGCCTGCCCTCGCGCGGGAATCCGCCCCCATGAGCGGCCCTGCCGCGATCTCGATGGGCGAGTTCATGCAGCGCTTCGCCAAAGGGGCCGGCGTTTCGCCGCAAGCCCTGTCCACGCAGGACCCGGGCGCCTTCGCCGAGCAGCTCGGCGGGCTGATGCGCTTGATCGCGGAGGAGTTGAAGGGCCTGCTCGCCGCCCGCGCCGAGAGCAAGCGCATCGCCCGCAGCACCAACCAGACGATGATCCAGGCACAGGACAACAACCCGCTGAAATTCTCGCCGACGGTGGACGATGCGCTGCAACTGATCTTCGGCCAGCCGCGCAGTGGCTATCTCGATGCGAAGCGCGCCTTCGACGAGAGCTTCCGCGACCTCAAGGCCCACCAGATCAAGACTTACTCCGCCATGCAGCACGCGCTGCGCCTGCTGGTCGAGGATCTCGATCCGCAAGCGATCGCCGAAGCGACCACGCCGGAAGGCGGGATCGGCGGGCTGATCGGCTCGCGCAAGGCGAAGATGTGGGAGACTTATGTCGCACGCTGGGAGGCCAAGTCCGCCCCTTATGAGGACGGTCTCGTCGACGCCTTCATGATCTATTTCGCCGAGTGCTACGACCGCGGCGGGAAGTGACGGCCGTTCCCTGCGGCCGTCATGCTCGGGCTCGCCCCGAGCATCTCATGCAGAATGAGACTCCAGTGCCCTCCTGTCCGGAGATTCTCGGGTATCCGCTGCGCTGCGCCCGAGAATGACGCCCCCTTCAATCCTATCGCTTCGCCGCCACCGCCGTGATCTCGATGCCGTAGCCGGGTGATGCCAGCTTCGCCTCGACGGTCGCGCGCGCCGGCGCGTGGCCCGGCGCCACCCATTTGTCCCAGACCGCATTCATCTCGCCGATCTTGCCGATATCGGTCAGGAAGATCTGCACGCTGAGGATGCGTTCCTTGCTGCTGCCGGCATCCGCGAGCGTTTCCTCCAGCAGCGCCAGCACCTCTTGCGTCTGCTCGGTCAGCGAGCGCCCTTCCGTCTTCTCCGGCACATGGCCGGCGAGGAAGACGATGCCGTTGAAGATGGCGGCGTCGCACCAGCGGGCGGTCAGCCCGATGCGTTCGATGGTCATGGCAGGTCCTCCGAAGTGGGATTGGGAGAACCCGCTTGGCGAGCCCGAGACCTCCGGTCAAGCCGGAGGATCGGCACCCCGGCGACCCACGGAACGGAAAACGATCCAACATCAGTGACTTGCGCGGAATTCTTGAATCAATCCGGAATCATCCGCCGATGATGACTGTCGGCAGGCCCATGATGATTTTGTTGGGCGGCCCCAGCGCTTCGAGGACAGTATCGCCCATCCGGCAGGCCGGCAGGTTGTTGATCAGCACGGTCTGCGAACCGTCGATGACGACGCCGAGTCCATGCGGCACGGGCGGCGGCACGGGCGTCAGGCAGTTATGGATATCGGCCCCGCCGGAAGCACCGGTGATCATCGAGCCCATGCTGGCGGAGACGGCGTTCTTCGTCGCGATTTCGGCCGCGAGCGCTGCCGGCGCACCGGGCGTTCCGGCGGCAGCCAGCGTCGCGGCCTCCGCCGCCTGCACCGTCGCATCGGCCGCGGCTTTGGCGCCCTGGATCRCCGCGGCGGCCGCAGCTGGAACTCCTCGCCAGGCCGGCAGGCTGCCGATCAGCACGTTCGGACTGCCCGGCCCCGGCTGCAGAATGCCCGGCAACGGGTGGATCACCGGGTCGGTGATGCGTGCGGCAGGGCCTTTCGGCATCGTCGCCTCCCGTTCTCGAACGGATTCGTTCCTTTCAGGACTGCCCTCAAACTCTGTCCGCCGCATCCTTCAAGTCAATGACGGCGCCTCGCGCGCGAAGCGCTAGCATTTCGTTAGGTGACGCTGGGGCAAGCCCCGGATAAGCTCGCCATGCCTGCCTTCGAGTGAGCGAGACCGGAATGTCGTGGTACAGCAAGGTCGTCTGGTCGGAAGGGCTGTTCCTCAGGCCGCATCATTTCCAGCAGAGCGACCGCTATCTTGAGAACCTGCTGGAAAGCCGGGTCAGGGCCATCACGCCCTATCCGTGGGGCTTCTCGGTGCTGGAGATCGACCGCGACCTCGCCCAGCAAAGCCGCATCGGCTTGCGCCGCGCCGTCGGGGTAATGCCGGACGGAACGCCCTTCGCCATGCCCGACAACAGCCCGCTCCCGGCTGCGATCGAGGTCCCGGAGAATGCGGCGGGCCAGATCGTCTGGCTCTCCCTGCCGCTCTCGGCCGCCAACACCCGCGAGGTCGAGGACGCACAGACCGGCTCCGCGAGCCGCTATCTCCCCGCGACCGAGATGCTGATCGATTCCACAGCCTCGCTGCGCACGGAAGAGGAGATCGACGTCGCCCATCCGCGCCTGACCCTGGAGCTGCGCAAGACCTCGAAGGCCGGCTATGTCGGCCTCGCGCTCGGCCGCATCCTGGAAGTGCGCGACCGCGCCGTGCTCTTCGACGAGAAATTCGCCCCGCCCGTGCTGGTCTGCTCGGCCTATCCGGTCATCGAGGGCTGGCTCGACCGCGTCATCGGCTGGATCGACAACAAGCTGGAGGAGCTTGCCCGCTACGCCGCCGATCCGACCGCCGGCGGCGGCCTGCAGAGCGCGGACTATTTCGTGCTCCAGCTCCTCAACCGCAGCATCCCCGTGCTCAAGCACATGCGCCGCTCGCGCTTCATCCATCCCGAGCGGCTGTTCTCAACCTTCCTGGCGCTCGCCGGCGAGCTTGCGACTTTCACCACGGCCGAGCGCCGCGCCCGCGACTACCCGGCTTACGACCATGACGACCTGGAGAACTGCTTCGCTCCGGTGGTGCGCGACATCCAGGACTTTCTCTCCGCCAATCTCGGCCGCCGCGCCATCCGGCTGGAGATCGTCGAGCGCGCGCAGAACGCCTTCATGTCGACGATCCGCGACCGCAGCCTCGTGCGCAACGCGACGCTGGTGCTGGAAGTGGCAGCCCGCCGCCCGCTGACCGAGATCCAGGCGCAGTTCCCGCAGCTCTTCAAGGTTGGCCCCAACACCAAGATGAACGAGATCGTCCATGCCCATCTGCCGGGCATCAATCTCGTCCACCTGCCGACGCCGCCGCCGCAGATCCGCGCGCTCACGGATCATGTATACTTCTATCTCGACCGCACCTCGCCGCTCTGGCCGGAGTTCTCGACGGCGAGTTCGATCGGCATGCATTTTTCCGGTGACTGGCCCGATCTCGAACTCGAGCTCTGGGCCGTTCTGGAGGGCAGACGATGAGCGATCCGGGTTCGCCCTCAGATCCTTTCGGCCGCTCCGAGCGAACGATCATCAGGCCGAACCCCGGCGGGCGCCGCGCGCCCCTGCCGCCCGCTCCTGCCGCACCAACCCCGGCCGCACCGCAGGCGCCCCAGCCCTATCAGCCACCGCAAGTGCCCTCGCCCGGCGTGCCCGGCACCGGCGACGAGTGGATGTCGAACCCGGCGCCGATCCCGCCGCGCCAGCAGCAGGCCCCGCCGCCTTTTGGCGGCGGCCAAGCCCTGCCGCGCCGCGACCAGCTCCTGACGCCGAACGCCAACCCGCTTCTGCGCGCCGCGGGGCCGCTCCTGCTCCTGCTCGGGCGGATGCGCGCCAACCTCTCCAACGCGCCCTTCGCCCAGCTTCTCGGCCAGGTCGGCGAGTCCATCGAGGCCTTCGAGCACGAGGTCCGCGCCGCCGGCGTCTCGCACGAAACCGCGCAGACGGCGAAATACGTCATCGCCGCCAGCGCCGACGACATCGTCCAGAATATTCCCGGCGACGACCGTCATGTCTGGACCCAGTACAGCATGCTCTCGCGCTTTTTCGGCGAGCGCATCGGCGGCGTGCGCTTCTTCGAGATGCTCGACAAGGCCAAGGCCGATCCGTCGGTCAATTATGACCTGCTCGAACTGATGCATGCCTGCCTCGCGCTCGGCTTCCAGGGCATCCACCGGACGTCGGCTGGTGGCGCCAACAATCTCCAGATGATCCAGCGCAACCTGTTCGAGACGCTGCGCCGGGTGAAGCAGCCCGATCCCGAGCTCTCGCCGCGCTGGCGCGGACAGGCGATCGCGCAGGCCCTCGCCGGCTTCAAGGTGCCCGTCTGGTCGGTGGCGGCGATCGCGGCCGTCGCCCTGCTCGGCGTCTATTTCGTCTTCCGCGCCCTGCTTTCGGGCAATGCCGAGGCGGCCTCGACCGCCCTGCTCTCGGTCCATCCCAAGGGCGAGGTCGGGATCATGCGCAAGGTCTTCTCGGCCCCGCCGCCTCCACCGCCTCCACCGGCACAGCCCCCCAAGGTCTGCGCCGCGGTGCAGCCGCCAATCGTCTGCCTGGTGACGCCGAACGTCGTCATCGTGCGCCTCGCCGGTATCACCCTGTTCGAGCCGGGACAGGCTGCCGTGCGCGCCGAGTTCCAGCCGCTGATCGAGCGCATCGCCGCTGTGCTGGAGCAGGAGGGAGGCGCGGTCAAGGTCGTCGGCCATACCGACAATGTACCGATCCGCACCGCCCGTTTCCCCTCCAATGTCGAGCTCTCGCAGGCCCGTGCCAAGGCGGTCGGCGACATGCTGAAGACCAAGCTGACCAAGCCCGATCGCATCAGCTTCGAGGGTAAGGGCGCGGACACGCCGATCGCGCCGAATGYCACCCCCGCCGGCCGTGCCCAGAACCGGCGCGTCGAAATCCTGATCCAGCGTCAGAACTAGGAGGGCGATCCGATGAATCTCGCCACCTGGCTCCGCATCGTGGCCATCCTGATCGGCACGCTCGCGCTCGCCGCACTGATCTGGTT